>NZ_JBQFOW010000016.1:0-69094 GCF_056533855.1 Ruegeria sp. F11
CAATCTCTTCGGGCCTCGGTCGCTTGTTTGCCATTCGTAGTCCTCCGTCTCCTAAACATAACGGTGGACCCGTTCAGTTGGGGAGGCTCAGCTAAGCGTCAATCAATTGTCCGGCGCGCCCACCACACAGATGAACCTGCGGATGAACCTGCCCGCAACCGCCACCGATGCAGGGGCTCCCGGCGACACGCAACCGCTCTCGGTCGAGTATTTCGACAATCTGGGCAAGTCCGAAAGTGTCGATATCGAACTGGTTCCGACCGTCCCTGCAACCGGGTCCAGCAATGAATGGACCATGACCTTGCGCGATTCGGCCTCGGGCGACGCAGTGATCGGGGAGTACACGCTGACCTTCACCGACAGTCGAACCGCCGGGGGCACTCTGGCCAGCGTCACGCCGGTGTCCGGCGGTGCCTATGATCCGGCAACCGGCAGTGTCGTGGTCAACGTCGCTGGCGGCCCGATGGAGGTGAATATCGGCATGATCGGTGACGCCGACGGCATCACGCAACTGTCCGACACCTTTGCGCCGGTGTCGATCACCCGCGACGGGTCCGCCGTGGGCACGATGACCAGCGTGCAGGTGGATGAAAACGGATATGTGTACGCCTTCTACGATACCGGCATCAGCCGCCGCATGTTCCAGATTCCGCTGGCGGATGTGCCAAACCCCAACGGCCTGACCGCGCTCGACAGCCAGACCTACGCGCCGTCACGGGAAAGCGGCACGTTCTTCCTGTGGAACGCAGGCGAAGGCCCTACCGGAGACCTGATCTCATTCGCGCGCGAGGAATCGACCACGGATGTTGCGACCGAACTGACCTCACTGATCCAGACGCAGCGGGCCTATTCGTCCAGCGCCACGGTGATCCAAACCGTGGATGAGATGTTGCAGGAAACCACGAATATCAAACGGTAATCCGGGTTCTGAACGCGGGAAAGGAACGGCCTCATGAACATGTCGACGGCTTTGAACAACGCCTTGGGCGGGCTGACCGCAGCCAGCCGCGGAGCAGCGGTGGTGTCCGGAAACATCGCCAACGCCCTGACACCGGGCTATGCGCGCCGGTCGCTGGAACTGGCCACCAGCCCGACTTCGGGCAATGGGGTACGCACCGTTGGCGTGATACGGCATCAGGACCCGGTTCTGACCGCCAACAGGCGCACGACCGACGCCGATCTGGCCCGACAGACGGCCCTGTCCGACTTTCACAACCGGTTCGAAGGGCTAGTCGGCTCGGCCGATGATCCCGCATCGCTAACAGCGCGGCTGTCCGCGTTCGAAGGCAGTCTGATCACCGCCGCCAGCCTGCCCGATTCCGCCGAACGTCTGAATCAGGCGGCCCGCGCAGGGGCCGATCTTGCGACTGGCCTGAACACCGCGTCCGAGGGCCTGCGGCAGGCGCGATCGGATGCCGACCGCAAAATCGGCGCGCAAATCGAACGCCTGAACCAGACGCTGCAGGATATCGAAGAGCTGAACGCCAAGATCCCCGCGATCCGGTACTCGGGCGGCGACATTGGTGCCCTGCTGGATCAGCGGCAGGTGTTGATTGATCAGGTCAATGAGCTGATGCCGGTCAACGTTGTGGCACGCAGCAACGATCAGGTCTCGCTCTACTCCGATGGCGGGCTGATCCTGCTGGAGGGCAAAGCTGCAGAATTCACCTTTTCGACCACTGGCGAGACCAAACCGCATATGACCGTCGCCAATGGGCTGTTGTCGGGGTTGGAGATGAACGGCAAGCCGGTTCGTACCGCCGGGGACACCGCCCAGATCAGGGATGGGTCGCTGGCCGCGCAATTCACAATTCGCGACGAGTTGGCGGTGGAGGCGCAGGATCAGCTAGACACCGTCGCCCGCGATCTTGTCGAACGGTTTGAAACCCCCGGGCTGGACCCGACCGCTGGCCCGACCGATCCGGGGCTGTTCACGGATGCCGGAAACCGGTTCGATCCGGCAACCATGATCGGAATTGCGTCCCGGGTCGCGTTCAATCCGGTGGTCGACCCCGATGCCGGGGGGGACAGTTGGAAACTGCGGGCGGGTCTTGGCGCGGCAACGCCCGGAAACCCCGGGGATGCAACCCAACTGCAGGCCTTTGGCGCAATTCTGAACGACGCCCGCCCCCTACCGGGCGCACTGTTCGGCACTGGCAATATGCGCGCCGCCGAACTGACCGAAGCCCTGCTGTCGAAAGCGGGTGCCAACGCCCATGTCGCCACCCAGCGCAAGACCTTCGCCAACGCGGCGCAGGTGCACATGGCCCAGATCGAGGCTGAGCACGGCATCGATACCGATCAGGAACTGCAAGGCCTGATGCAGATCGAACAAGCCTATGCCGCAAATGCCCGGGTCATCACCGTCGTCGATGAACTGCTGCAAACCCTACTGAGGTTGTGACTATGAACTTAACCGCAATTGGGGATTTGGCCCGGGGCATGACCCTTCGGACCCGCGCCACCGAGATCAAAGCTCAGATCGAAACCCTGTCCTATGAGATGTCGACCGGCAAAGTGCAGGATGTGTCCGGTCATCTCGGCGGCGACTATTCTCAACTCCTGGATCTGGACCACTCCCTTGCCCGGCTCGACGCGTTCCGGATCGCCACGGCCGAGGCTAGCCTGTTCACCGACGCGATGCAGCAAAGCCTGACGACCTTTGATGAGTCGCTGGGTGAAATCACCGCCTCTCTGCTGTCCTTCGGGACAGCGGTGAGTACCGTGACGCATGAGCAGGCCTCGGTTCAGGCCCGCAATGAGCTTGACACCATGATGTCTGCCCTGAACACGCGCGCCGGGGGTCGCAGCCTGTATGCTGGGATTGCAACCGATGTTTCTCCGCTGCCCTCTGCGGACACGCTTCTGACCGCGTTGCAGGCGGAACTGACCGGCCTGACAACAGTGACTGACATTCGCACCGCCGCCGAGGCCTGGTTCAACGATCCTGCCGGGTTTGATGCGGCGATCTATCAGGGGTCGAACGCGCCGCTGGCCCCGATGCACATCTCGGAAAATGAGCGTATTGACGTGCCCATCACCGCAACCGACCCGACATTCAAGGCCGCGCTCAGGGATGTGGCGCTGGCCGCGCTGGCCTCGGACACCGCACTGGGGTTGCCACCGGTTCAACGGACAACCCTGTTCACGCAACTGGGCATCGATCTGGCCAATGCGCAGAACGACACGGTGAACCTGCGGGCACAGGTTGGCGCTGCTGAGGCGCGCGTCGAACAGGCGGCCACCCGCAATGCGGCGGCGCGGACCAGCCTCGAATTCAGTCGGAACACGCTGATCGCCGCCGATCCATATGAAACGGCAACCCGTTTGCAAACCGTTCAGTTCCAACTGGAAAGCCTGTATTCCGTCACCGTGCGGAACGCGAGCCTGTCGCTGGTGAATTTCCTGAGATGAGGGTTCTTCTTTTTCTTCTGATGCTGCTGCCCGGTCTGGCCTCGGCAGGGGCAATCCGGCTCAAGGATCTGGTGGATTTCGATGGGGTCCGCGGCAACGATCTGGTCGGCTATGGTCTTGTTGTCGGCCTGAACGGCACCGGCGACGGGCTGCGAAACTCGCCCTTCACCGAAGAGATCATGTCGAACATCCTCGAACGGCTGGGTGTCAATGTCACGGGGGAGGATTTCCGGCCCAAAAACGTTGCAGCAGTTCTGGTCACCGCCAGCCTACCCCCTTTTGCTCGTGTTGGCGGCCAGATTGACGTGACCGTCTCGGCCATCGGGGATTCCGGTAACCTGCTGGGCGGCACCCTGATCATGACGCCCCTGAACGCGGCGGATGGCCAGATTTATGCGGTGGGTCAGGGCACCGTTCTGGCCGGCGGCGCGGTGGCCGAGGGCGAGGCGGCTTCAGTCGTTCGCGGGGTGCCCACATCCGGGGTCATCCCCTCGGGCGCGCGGGTGGAAAAGGAAATCGACTTTGACCTGTCGACCCTGACCCGGATGCGACTAGCCCTGCGCGAGCCGGACTTTACCACCGCCAGCCGGATCGAGCGGGCCATCAACACCGAATTCAACAGCGCCGTCGCGATCATGCGTGATTCCGGCACGGTCGAGCTTAACATCGACGCCACGCAATCGGTGTCGACCGCCCATGCGATCGGCCGGATCGAAAACATCCTTGTCGAGCCGGAAACCAAAGCCCGTGTGGTGGTCGATCAAAGGTCCGGAACCATTGTGATGGGGCAGGAGGTGCGTATCTCACGTGTCGCGGTCTCACAGGGCAACCTGACCCTGACGGTTGAGGAAGCCCCGATTGCCGTGCAACCCAACCCGTTCGCTCAGGGCGAAACCGTCGTCGTGCCAAGAACGCTTGCGAATATCGAAGAAGAGGAAGGAACAGGCCTCGCCGAAATCCCCGAGGCGACCACCCTGTCCGAGGTTGTGGCAGGGCTGAACGCGCTGGGGGTATCCCCGCGCGACATGATCGACATTCTCAAAACGATCAAGGCGGCGGGCGCTTTGCATGCCGAGTTCATCGTCAGATGACCCCGGCCCTTTGGACTATTTTAACGCCGTGACTACTTTGACTTCCAACTGTCCAGCCACCGGCGGAACCCGTTTCGCTTTTCCTCAATCGCGTCGCCTGCGGCGTAGATCCCGTCCTCGACATTTTCGAGCATTGGATCGATCCGGCGCTGCCGGAACCGCCGCCAGCGCACCCAAAGGGCCCAGATCAAAGCCGCAAAAACCGTCAGGAAGATGATGTTGAACCACGGGATCAGCCGGACATCAGGGCTGTCAACCGGGCGTACGGATACTGCGTTGGGAAAGATCGACATAAGCTGATTGCGCCAGCCATAATGGCGCAAAACCACCCATTGCGGATTATCTGCGGTCGAGACAAGGTTGGTAAGCTCGGCCTGCAAGTTCGAGCTGTCGAGCTTGAAATACGGTGGCCAACCCCAGCCGGTATCCTCATTGCGATACACGCGCGGCTTCCCGTTTGGGCGGAATGTTTCGACAAAACGCACATCGCGATTGACGCTCTGCGCCCCTTCCTGGCCGGTATCCTGCTGCGCCCAGAAGATCGAGTTTTCACCGAAATCAACACGCCGCACCTCGGTTTTAACGATCCGCACAACATCCTGCTGCGGCAGCGTGTATTCCAGCACCGACGCAACCAGAACCCAAAACACTGTGATGAACGCCCATTTGACATAGACCATCTATCCGGCCCTCATTTGAAATTTGTTATGTAGATCAGCAAGGCAATAGCCCCAAGTGGAATAACATAGACACCCAGCAGCAGTTTCTTGCGGAACGATTTGTCATATTGCTTCATCCCCCGCATCAAAAAAGCCTCACGATCACCGTTCAGCCCTTTTTTGTCCCAATGCGCGATCAGCTTGCGGCGGCGGACAAGACGGGAATAGATCGACAACCCGACATAGATCACCGTCAGAACGACCAGCAACGGTATCAGAAAGCGAATTGCAACGATCATTTACTTTCTCTCCAAAGCACCCCAGGGGCCGACACGAGTAATCATCGCATCGCTGATCCGATCCTCGCCGCTCATATCCGGTTCATGGCCGAACAGCGCGGCGCGGGCTCCGGCCTTGTCCACCTGATACTCGCGCGCGAGGAAGTCGGCAACATAGGCTTTCTTGGCCTCGGGCCATGTGGCGTAGGTGCTGTAGAACAGCTCTTTATGGCAGATGAACATCTGACGCGGGTCTAGCGGCGCAAGCTCGGCCAGCAGCATGTTCACCAGATCGCGGTGCGGCGTATCCGCCGCCCGCAGGGTATAGAAATAGGCCGGATGGTCCGAGGTAATCCGCGGCCACGGCCCCCCTTCGCGCGCCCAGCGCAACAGGTCCGCCAACCCGTGAAAAGCCTCGGGCAGGCGATCGGCGTGGTTGCGCGCCAGACGGCGCATGTCGCTGCGATCCAGCGCGGTCAGGTCGATATCGGCATCGGCAGCGGCGGCGACGGTCAGAAAATCCATCTTCTGCTGCAGGATCGCAGCGGAATCCACGCCGCGCGCTTCGATGATGGTTTCGACCAGACCGTTGAAATCCAGAAACCGGGCGATCCGGTTGCGCTGCGATTTGTGGAAGACGAACTCCATAGGCAGATCGTCGGGCGTGTCACCCATGCAAATCGCCGCCGGGTGATCCAGATCAGGGAACAGATAGAGCCCGCCGAAATGCGCCGTCCAGAAATTCGGCTGTTCAAATGCGGTGTGGCGCAAGTGCACCGGATTGCGAGTCACGTCGCCCGTGTCTTTGGCGGTTTCGATCATCTTCGCGATCAGCACATCGTCGAACCAGGCGTCTTCTTCTGTTTTGAACCGCTCGACCATGCCCGCCAGTTGCTCGGCTTTGCGCAGGGTGCCACCGACCGTGTCGGCCTCGATCTCGATCTTGCGCATGTTCAGCAGATCACCCGGCGTAGTGAGTTTGAAGACCGAGTTCACCAGCTCTCCGGCCACCGCATCGGTGGCGGTCAGGGCGAACAACTGCGCCTCGTTCATCTCGATGAACTCACGCAGGATATCGCGCGAGGTCGAGAATTTGACGTTCAGCAAAGGCGCGCGTTTCTGTTCGGTCGTCAGCAGGATGAACTGCCGGTTGACCCCGTTGGGGTTGAGGTAGAGCTCGTCCTCCAGCTCAATCCCCACCTCCGGCGAATAGCCCGAGATATCGACATGGAAATCCGAAAGCTGAGTGGTCTTGCCCGCGAGATGTTGCAGCGCGCGGTTGTACCGCTCAACCAGAGCCGGGCTGGAGATGTGGACAAGGTTGCCAAACATCAGGCCTTTCTCGATAAGGCGGATCATGAGGCAAGCCTTCGTTCAGTTGGTGACTGTTCAATTGACGGCAGACAACAATCGATCATGATACAGCCCCACTTTCCAAGGAAGCCACTTTGAACCTGTGAAACAAACCACAGAAAGCTACTGGAATCCAAATAAGTACCGCCCAAACGGACCAACCGAATTTCTTTAGAATTGGGCAAGGCAAGCCGCTTGTGAGGGGGTCGCCGCAAGTCTCCCCAACGGCAAAACCTGTTGCATAAAGAAGAGCGATAACCGTCAAGACTGACATTAGCGAGATCGTGATTGCGACGTCGACTAACAACGCCAAAAGAATATGTAGTCTTTCCAGCGGCTTGAGCCAAAACAGAGACACGAAAACAAAACTCGAAACCGAAAGCAGAACTAGTGCGATGAGATACGGAAGAAAAAAGCCCCAAAAGCTCATTTTTTTCCCTCCAGATACCGCCGCTTGGCCCCTTCAATCCGGCCCATCTCACGTACCGGGTTCTCGATAGCGACCTCGTCGCTCTTGTCGGCATGGCGGAACTTACCGGCGAGCCGGGTTTTCATCTGTTGTACCACTTACCTCATTCCATCCTTTGGAAACGCCCAACAACCACAACTGCCAACACCAACAACGGCAACGCAAACGCCCGCACGGTGATCTGCAGGTTGAACCCGATGTAAGACACCACGCTGCCCTCAAACAGCAACAATGTCTCATCCCATGAGGTACCTTCGAACCCACTGCCGGTGTTTACGCCGAACTGGGTCAGAAACAGAACCGCCACGGCGCCCAGAAATCCGAATACGCCCCAGCGCAGGGGCAGGATCAGGCCCAGAACAACTGCCAGGCCGGTGATTGCGAGTGTTAAAGTCATGCCATTGCTTCCTTTTTCCGGCGATGCGTCATCGCATACGCTCCGCCGGCCAAGATCATCGCGGGCACGAACCAGAACAACGCCCACACAAGGAAATGTGAAGGCATCTCACCGGGGCCGAACGCGTGCAAAAGGCTTGTCGGATGGGCCAACGACGCGCCGTTGATCCAGATTTGAAACAATGAACTCCAGACATATGTGAGGGCGAAGACGATCAGGGTCAGCATGGCAAACGCGCGTCTGGATGCGGGTCGGCGGCGGGCGACAGCAACCCCGAAGAACAGGCACGCGCTGATCAGGCTCGCGAAGATCAGGAACAGACTGCCGATCACCCCTTCCCCTCCATATACCGCCGCTTGGCCTCTTCCATCCGTCCCATCTCGCGCACCGCGTTTTCGATGGCGACCTCGTCGCTCTTGTCGGCATAGCGGAATTCGCTGTCGGCATAGCGGTTGATTTCCTGCATCACCATCTCGACCGTGATTGGCTGACGCAGCTCCTCGATCATCGCCTTCTTGGTGTCGTAGTCGCGGAACAGGAACAGGTCGGGGTTCTCCATCCACTCGTCGGGCAGTTCGAAATCCATCGCACGAACCTTGACCGCGTCGGTGATGTTCTTGATCGCGCGACCGGTAAAGCGCTCATCTGCCTGCTGGATCGCCTTGAGGTAGGTGCCCAGCTTGGTGATCGTGTCCATCTGCCCGATCTCATCCGACACCCGGTCATAGACCTGCATCAAAGCATCCTCATGCGGGCGGGAATGGCTTTCGAAACTGGCGGCGACGGCCTTTTTGATCTCTTGCGCGGCGTAAGCCTCATGTTCGCCCAAGGGAATGTCGTGGTTGCGGCCCATCAGCAGGTGCAGGATGTCGATATAGTCCTCGCGCGTTTGCGGCCCGTCCACCAGAAACCGCGCGCCCGCCCGCTGGCGCAGGGCGTCGTCCACATTCTCGGGGTAGTTCGAGAACATGCCAAAGGTGCAGTTGCCGCGCACGACTGTGTTTGCGCCCGCAAAGCTCTCCATCAGCACGGCGGTGATTTCCAGTTGGCCCGCGCTGGACTGCCGGTCGCCGCGTTTGCCCGCCAGTTGGTCAATATCGTCGATGGTGCCGAACCCGATGACCGACGGGTCGATGATCGTGTTGATAAACGCCTTGGCGTTCTGTCCGGATTTACCCTGATAGCTGTCGATATTGTCGGTGCTCAGGTTCTGATAGCGGAACGGATAGCCCGCGTTCTGGCAATAATCGTTGATCAACCCCGCCATCATCTGGATCAGGGTGGTCTTGCCGGTGCCCGGTTTACCATCGCCCATGAAGGTAAAGATGAACCCGCCGAGTTCCGCAAACGGGTTCAGGCGGCGGTCGAAATCATAGGCCATCACCATCTTGGCCAGCTTCATCGCCTGATATTTGGCGATATGGTTACCGACCACCTCGTTCGGTTTCTTGAACGCCATGGTCAGCGTGGTGGATTTCGCCTTTGAGGCCGGCTCAAACCCCCGGATGGTCAGATCATCGGTCTCAATATGCCAGGCGGCGTTCTGGAACGGGGCCAGATGGCCTGCGGACCCTGCACGCAGGGCGGCCTTGTCCATCAGTTGTTCAGCATAGGCGCTGGTGGCCGCGATCAGATGCGCATCGTCCGGGGCGTGTTTCGCCAAGATCTGATCCAGCTCCCACAGCGCGCCATGCAGGGCAAGCTGCCCATTGTCGGTCAGAACCTCTTCGATCTCTCCAATGTCAACGCTGGTCTCGCCCAGATGCGACGACATCAGATAGGCCAGCGCGTTGCCGAAGGTGTGCGATGTAATCAGTGCCTCAGCCGTAAGCAGTTCCGAGAATTCGGTCTTGCGCGCGGCGGGCAAGTCCCCAGCCAGATTGGCGCGCTTCAGATCAGCCAGCGGCGTCTGCTCTGCATAGGCCTCGGCCATGGCCAAAGCGATCGAGACAGCACGACGAATGGCCTGCTGCACCACCGCCTGCGACGGAGAGACCAGCGCATCACCATCATCCGACGCCTCGATCCGCTCAACCAGATGCACCCCATCCGCCCGCGCTATCCGCCGCGTCACGAGCCCCGGCGTGGTCGACCGAAACCGCCGCCCCGTCGACACGCCCGAGGACCGCTCGACCACCGCTTCAACCGCCGTCGCAATCCGCGGCGCATGCTCGAACCCGTTCAGCAAGGCGGTCGCTGCCGGATAATGCTTGCGAATATCGTCTTCCCGCAATTCCATCTGATCTGACGTCAAACTCATATGCTCAACCCTGCATCTTCTTCTCGTTCAAAATACGGTCGCCGAAGGCGAAACTAATAGCGCAACACCTGCCCTGTCTTGCTGACGACAAACTTCCGCACGTCACCAAACCCCGGCGGGTTGCGCTCGGCCAGCACCTGAAACGGACGCTGAGGCAGGATGATCGACCGCTGCGTGCGCGTCGCACCGGTTTCAGCCCCCTGCCCGCCGAACGGATCCAAGGCGAACACCTCACGCTCGACGGTCGAGAACCACCCTGCGCGTTCCTCGATCACCTCTTCGCTTTCCAGTTCCTCTGTGGTCCATGCCAGTGCCCAGTCCTGCCCCTCGGGCGCTTGTGCATCCTCCAGCACCTGCCGCAAAGGGCCGGATTGCTCGGTATAGGCCGAGGAATACATCGGCCCCACATGAATGCGGCGCAGATGTTTGGGGTGCAGGTCGTCGAAATCCTGATCGAAGCCCTTGGCAATCGTCACCAGTTTCAACCCGCCCAAGGATTGCGCCATCAAATGCGCCTGCACCTCGGGCCAGCGGCGCTGATCCTTGGGCAGGGCCGTCTTGCCACTGTCCTCCAACTGCATCAGGTAGATGACCGGCAGGTTGATCTGGCTGTCATAGACCGCCCAGTGGATCATGAACTTGCGCCGGTCGCCCTCATTCCCGATCCAGTGGCATTCGGGATCATTGCGGGCCCAGAACAGCTGACCTTTCAGCAATTCCTCGTAATAGAGCCTTTGCGACAACGCGAATTGCAGCTTGGTGGGGACTTCCTGATCGCCGATGATCGTTCGCACCATGTCGGTTTTCAGATCATCGGCTGAGGGCATATTCGCCAGATGCACCTGCGCCTGCTGCGCGTCATTGGCCATGGTCAGCAACTCGGCCGCCACCGGAAACCCGCTGTCGCGCTTGTCCATGGCAAGGCTGCCAAAGAACCGCCCCGTATCGCGCCCGACCAGTAGGTATTTCATGGACAGCGCGCGGAAGGTGTAGAGCAGCCCCGAAAGGTAACGCGACACGATCCGCACCTCTTGCTTGCTGATCGCGCCCTCCGCCTCCATCGTCGCGGCCACGCGCAGGAGGTGGACGGTGATCACCTCAAATTTGCGGAAATAGCGGCGCGAGGCGAAGGTGTCAGTCAGGCCGACATGGTCTTGGGTGGGGTTAGTCATCTTCTTCTCGATCCAAAGTCTGGAATACCAAAAAAATCCCTTATGGATCGGGGCCATCTAGCCGTCATTCTGTCCAAGAGTTTTAGGAAGGCAACAAACACCCAAACTATTCCAAACCACGTCTGTACAAACAGGTACGCAAAACCGACCGTCCAAATCGCTGCGGGAATGTACCAAAGGTATTGGGCAAGACCTTCAAGTTGGAGCGCTGGAAGGTCTTTCGCCAAGTATGCAAAGTAAAGCGATAAGACCAGTGCTGCCAAAACCCCGACGTATTTGATTAATGGGTTTCTGAGCATCACCCACCATACAAATTCTTATCGTGCTTCTCGACAATCGAGGCAAAGCGCCGCGCGAACCGCTCATCCGCCTTGGCCTTTTTCTCCAGCACGTCGCGGGCAAAGACCATATGGTCCTCATGCGCCTCAAGCATGTCCGCCATTTTCTGGTTGGTCGCGGTGCCGATGGCGGCCATCGCCGTCTGCGCCTCTTGATCCGTTTGCACGCCGATCTCGTTGATGCGGTGGGCCACGTCCTGCTGCTGCGCGGTTTTTAGCGATTTGGTCAGGGCATCGTACAGCACCACGCGCTGCTGAGTGTCTGTCTGCAGCTTGTTGATCAGCACCATCTGCGTCGCGGACTGATTTTGCAGTGAATCGACCCAGGTCTTGCCTTTTTCGATATAGCGCTCCAGCGTCTGGGATTTGGCCAGCTTGACCTGCTCTTCCTGAACCTTGGCGTTGTATTGCTTGTTCAGCTCGGCCAACTCGGTTTCCAGCTGGGTGCGCGCGGCGGCGTCCTGTTCGACGCTGATCTTGTTTTCCAACGTGATAATCGTCGGGTCCATACCCTGAATTTCAGTGCGCAGGGCCTCCAGTTCAGCCACGGTCGCCTCGCGGTCGTCCAATGTTACGGTCAGGTTGTCCTCGACCTTCACGCGCTGTTCCTCCAGCACCGACAACTGCCCTTCCAACAGCTTCACGATCACGTCGGATTTGGCGATCAGGTCCTGCAGCTTGTCGTCGATATTGGCGGTGCGCATGCGTTCCTGCCGCATCGACTCGGATTTGCCTTTCGAGAAGACGCCCACAAAGCTCTCCCACCCGGTTTTCGAGCGCATTTCGTCGAAATCCTTGGAGAATGCGTTGGTGACATCATCTAGCCCCATGATGAGTTCGGCGATATTGGCGTTCATCACCTCGGTATGGGCGTGCACATCCTCGAGCGTGGCGTTTTCGATGTCGATATCCGCCTCAGCCGTGCCAATTTTGGCCCGCGCCGCTTCGATCCGTGAGGTCAGCCCTTCGATCTGCGACTGGCTTTCGCGCACCTTGGTCTGCGTTTCCTGAATCAAAGCTTCGAATTGCTGGTTCGACATCTGCTATCCCTTTTTTTGTTTATCTACCCAATAAGATAGGTAATGTTACGCCTATTTACATCCCTTTGGGGGCTAAATTCCCGCAAAGACTGGCAAATTCACCCGGTAAAAGATAGCGGCAACAACCGCGCGGCGAGTGGTTTCGGACAGGCGCGGTTTCACGGCAACGCCCGGCGCGGTTTGTCACCAAACTGAATCAAAACCGTCACAGTCCCGCAACAAAGCCGGTTCATCCCACTTGCGTCCAAGTAGGAGAGGATGAACCCGATGTCATTGCGCCATGTCTGGCTGACATCTGCCCTTGCCCTGACCGCCGGTCAGGCTGTGGCAGAGATGAATTTCAACCGAATTGCGTCTTTCCCCGTCGTGAAAAACATGGCCGAGGGGGCGGATACCAGCCGCGAGACCTCGCCCGAGATCATTGCGGCGACCGCGGATGGCATGACGCTGGTCTATACCGACAGCCCGCTGGGCGTGATTGGCATGGTCGACATCACCGACCCCGCGAACCCTGCGCCTTTGGGTGCGATGGAGGTGGGAGGCGAGCCGACCTCGGTTGGAATCGTCGGCGCGACGGCTTTTGTCGGCGTGAACACCTCGGAAAGCTACACCGCGCCTTCGGCGCAAGCTGATCTCGGTCGATATCGCGGGCAAGGCCGAAACCGGAGCCTGTGACCTGGGTGGTCAGCCCGACAGCGTCGCCATCGCCCCCGATGGCAGCTTTGTCGCCGTGGCGATCGAGAATGAGCGTGACGAAGACCTGAACGACGGCATCATCCCGCAACTGCCCGACGGGTCACTGGCGCTGGTGCCGCTGAAGGATGGCGCGCTGGATTGCTCGGGCATGACAATGGCCTCGCTGACCGGTCTGGCCGAGGTTGCCCCGACCGATCCAGAGCCGGAATTCGTGGACATCAACGCTCTGGGTGAGACTGTCGTTACTCTGCAAGAAAACAACCACATCGCGGTTGTGGGTAAGGACGGCACCGTGATCAGCCATTTCTCGGCAGGCAGCGTGGACCTCGAAGGCATCGACGCCACCGATGAGCGCGGCGCGCTGATCTTCACCGAAAGCCAGCCGGGTCGCCTGCGCGAGCCGGACGCGGTGAAATGGATCGACGACGACCACTTCGCCACCGCCAACGAAGGCGATTACGAAGGCGGCTCGCGCGGCTGGACGATCTTCCACAAGGACGGAACCGTTGTCTACGAGAACGGCACCGAATTTGAAAAAGCCATCATCCAGATCGGCCACTACCCCGACAAACGCTCGGACAGCAAAGGGGTTGAGCCCGAAAGCGTGACCGCAGCCACCTTCGGCGGCACGCCGATGATCTTTGTAGGGGCCGAGCGCGCCTCGGTCGTGGGTGTCTACGACTCCACTGATCCAGCCAACCCGGTGCTAAAGCAACTGCTGCCCTCGGGCGTCGGCCCGGAAGGTTATGTTGCGATCCCTGAGCGTAATCTGCTGATCTCG
The DNA here is from genome assembly GCF_056533855.1 of Ruegeria sp. F11. NCBI lineage: Bacteria > Pseudomonadati > Pseudomonadota > Alphaproteobacteria > Rhodobacterales > Roseobacteraceae > Ruegeria > Ruegeria sp. F11. Next base: position 13,949 of record NZ_JBQFOW010000016.1, read on the forward strand.
GCCAACGAAAAGGACCTGATCGAAGATGGCGGCCCGCGCGCGCATGTCTCGATCTTTGAATATCAGGACGCCCCCGCCGCTTACCCGCATCTGACCTCAGCAGGCGCGGATGAGCTGATCGGTTGGGGTGCTTTGTCCGGTCTGGTCGCCGATGAGGACGGCATGATCTATGCGGTCAATGACAGCTTTTACAGCTTCCAGCCCTCGATCTTCAAGATCGACCCCAGCCAGCAACCCGCCCGCATTGTTGACGTAATCCGCATCCACCGTCAGGACGGCAACCCGGCGCAGAAGCTAGACCTTGAGGGCATCACGCTGGACGGCAAGGGCGGCTTCTACGTCGCCTCGGAAGGCCGCACCGACCGTGTGATCCCGCACGCGATCTACCACGTGTCAGCGGATGGTCTGATCAAGGACCGCAAAGGCGAGATCGGCCTGCCGCCGGAACTGATGGCGGTCGAAAAGCGCTTTGGCTTCGAAGGCATCACCAAGGTCGGCGACACCCTGTGGATGGCCGTTCAGCGCGAATGGAAGGACGACCCGGAAAACCACGTGAAACTGGTCGCCTATAACCTTGAAAGCAAGGAATGGGGCGCCGTGCACTATCCTAAAGCAGACCCGGACAAAGGCTGGGTCGGCCTGTCCGAAATCGTGGCCTTCGGCGATCATGTTTATGTCATCGAACGCGACAACCAGCACGACCACCGCGCCGTGACCAAAAAGGTCTACCGCATCCCCCTGTCCGAGATGACCCCGGCCCCGCTGGGCGGCCCGCTGCCCGTGGTCAGCAAGCAAGAGGTCCACGACCTGCTGCCCGACCTGACCCGAACCGGAGGCTACGTTCTGGACAAGATCGAAGGTCTGGCCATCCTGCCCTCGGGCGAGGCGTTTGTGATGACCGACAATGACGGCGTCGACGACGCCTCGGGCGAGACGATGTTCTGGTCGATCGGGTCAGTGACGGCTGGGAACTGATCCACTTATGGTTTAAAGGCACGCCCCGTTCCGAAACGAGCGGGGCGTGCTTTTTTGGTTGAAATTGACCTGCAACATGAAGACATTGAGAGCCGATTTTATTAGAGCATCCAATGCACGACATCCAGATCGAAGTCTTCAAAAACCCGGGCCTGAGTTCTATTCTTGGCCCGGACGAACGCGTGATCTGGACGGGGCAACCTGAATACGGGCAAGCGTTCTTTCAACCTGTAGGTGCTGAGCGAACAATGCATATTGGATTGCTGCTTGGCGCATTGGCCATGTGGTGCAGTGTCCCTCTTATCCAATTTGGCGACGGAGTTGACCGCGTGGATGCGATCACTGCCTTCGCTGCCTTTACGATTGTCTTTCTGGCATTTTCTTTGGGCATCGCCACAATAAGACAGCATGTTTTGAGTCATCTGGCTTACCTCGTGACCGACAAACGTTGCATTATTTGTCGTCGCGGATGGAACTGGCGGTTGGGTGATCGGCTTTATGTCATTTCCAGCCCCCATCTTGCCACATACCCCTACGAAATTATCCAAAGCCGCCCCTATCCAACTCTTCAGGTCGGCATGTTGTTATCCAATACCCAAGTGCAACCCTTTGGGCTTGGACTGGGCCATCCGGGGCAACCCCTTTTGTGGGGAAGCATCGCTGCTCCTCTGGTATTTGAGTACATTTCCGAAGCTGAAAAGCTGCTTGAGACCATCAGAGGCTACGCTCGGGAGGGGGCCAATACCTCTGACGTTTCATAGCGTCGATCCAGACAAAACAACGCCCCGCGTCTGGAGGTACGCGGGGCGTTTGGTGCGACAATCCAGGGAGGAGAGGATTGTCGCTTGTTGGTCAAAGGCCTCAGTTCACGGCTTTGGCGTCAACCACGTCCTTTTCGATGGCATTGGCCGAGGAAATCTCGATCCGGCGCGGCTTCAGGGCCTCGGGCACCTCGCGCTTCAGGTCGATGTTCAGCATGCCGTTTTCATGGCTGGCACCGCTGACGCGGACGTGGTCGGCCAGGGCAAAACGGCGCTCGAACGCGCGGGTGGCGATGCCGCGGTGCAGGTAGGAGCGGTCCTTGTCCTCGGCGGCTTTTTTACCGGCGACGATCAGGGCGTTTTCCTTCACCTCGACCGACAGATCGGCCTCGGAAAATCCGGCGACGGCGACCGAGATGCGATAAGCATCGGCGTCGGTTTTTTCGATGTTGTAGGGCGGGTAGCTGGGCTGGGCCACGTCGTTGGTCAGAACGCGATCCATCATGTCAGCGATCTGGTCGAACCCAATGGTGGCGCGGTGCAGCGGTGCAAAGTCAAAAGTACGCATGTGTCGTATCCTCATGCTTGAGCGATTTACGATATGTGCCCTCCGAATGGACGGGCGGTGATCAAGACCGGACCCCGTTCGTGGCGATCCGGTAAACCTGACATGGGAAGCGATTTGGCCTAGTTCAAGACCCGCCAGCACCGATGAATTTCGCGCCCGAGCTGGACTTGCCCGTCCCTACCTGCAACCGGCGGATCGCGGCCTTGGGCTGGGGGGCGTCACGGCGCAGAATGGCTTTCAGTTCGGACACGACGTTGGACAATTCCATTCCGAATCCGACCTTTACCCCCTCGTGCACCGCAACAGCCGACACCACCGACAGGATCTGCCAGCGCGAGCCGTTTCTCGCGAGAATGGCCGATCCGGACGAGCCAAAGGTGATATCGCAGTCGAAAATGATCAGGCCCAGCCGCCGGTTCAGAATCCGGCAGGAGCGTTCGCGCGTGATGGCCTCGGACCGCCCGCGCCCGTATGAGGCAAGGCTGATCTCGGACCCCGAGACCCGGCCGCTGTGCAGGGCAAAGGGGTCGGCGATCGAATAGGGGATCGGCTCTTCCAGCCGCATCAGGGCCACATCGACGCGGATGCTTGCGGGCGACAGCGGATCGTTGGCGCCGTATTTCGGATGCGCTGCAATCTGGACGACCTTGCGCTCGGCCAGTGCTGTGCCGTTGCTCAGCCCGGCGCGAAAGGTGACCTCGCCGGGCAGGTACGCTTTCCCCGTTCTTGTGTCGACAGCGCAATGGGCGGCGGTCAGAACGATATCCTGCGCGATCAGGGTGCCGGTGCAGAAGGACCGGTTGCCCACATCCAGACGCCCGATGGCTTCCCACCCATACAGATCCTCTCGGTCGGTCAGCTTGCGCTTTTCGGCCTGCGCATGAACGGCAGTTGAGGCGATAGACAGGCCCAGAAACAGGCCAAGGAAAAATTTCGTCATGGCCGAATAAACCTCGCACCTACGTTTTTACCTGCCCCCTGTCCCCCTGACGACGCACCGAACCCACGCCCTGCATCAAGCTCGGCCTGCAACAGTTGCAGCGAGTTGTCGGCCACCGTTCCTATCGCCACGTTCTGCCCGTCCAGGCTGGCCTTGGCCGACACGACGGAAACGATCCGGGGGCGCGATCCTTCAAAGGAAAACACCGGTGCACCGGATGAGCCGAAATCAACATTGCAGGACATCACCAGAACGCCCGGATAGCGGTTCATGACCGAGCAGACCTGCTGCAGCGACGGGGCCTCGGCTCGGTCATGGGCGTATGAGACGACGCCCACATCCTCGCCCCGAGTCGGCTGATCTCCGGTCTCGAACGGCACAACGGATGTGTTGCGGATCGGCTGCCACAGCTCGATCAGGGCCACATCACTGCTGACCCGGTCCGGGGTCGCGGTGGCGCTGAACCGGTAATCCGGGTGAATGACTGCCCGCCGCGCGGTTCGATAAGCAAGGGCCCGGCCCAGACGCCAGCCCGCCAGAAATTCGATTTCCGCCGGATCCACAGGCTTGCCGGTCGCCCTGTTGAACAGGCAATGGGCTGCGGTCAGCACCAGCGTGGGCGAGACCAGAGTGCCGGTGCAAAACGCGTTGCCCTCGATATCCAGCCGCCCGACCGCCATCCAGTCACGACCGGAATCGGTGGTGTCAAGGCTTTCCAGCCTGGTATCCTGCGCTGCGGCCGCCAGAGGCAGCACGCTCAGCGCGATAGCCAAGATCCAGTGGCGCACGCGGTTTCTCCGGTGTTTAATCCGAGACACCAGCCTTATGCGCCGCCTGCGGCAAAAATAGGGCGAGGGCCACAAGGCTGAGTTTTAGCCCCACCTGATGCGCGCCCGCATCAGCGCAAGATCGGAACCTGCGGGTCGAGCCCGCCCCCCGACCATAACGCGCGCGGTTCGGGGCCGCCGGTCGCCCAATCCAGCAATTCAACCGTGTGCAGGATCGGGATTTCCGTGGCTGACCCAATCTGCATGATGCACCCGATATTGCCTGCCGCGATCAGGTCGGGCTGTTTCGCCTCAAGCGTTTTGACCTTGCGCTGTTTCAGCTTCCCCGAAATCTCGGGTTGCATCAGGTTATAGGTCCCAGCACTGCCACAGCAGAGATGGCTGTCGGCGGGTTCAATCACTTTGAATCCGGCGTGCTTCAACAAGTCCTTGGGATAGGTCTTGATCTGCTGGCCATGCTGCAAGGAACAGGCGGCGTGGTAGGCGACAGTCAGGCCCTGATCCGTCTGTTCCGGCATGTCCAGTTGCATCAGCACTTCGCTGATATCCATGGCAATGGCGGACACCCGCGCGGCATCATCTGCCAGCGCGTCGTTGCGGAACATATGCCCGTAATCCTTGACGGTGGTGCCGCAACCCGAGGTGTTGATGACAATGGCGTCCAGCCCCTCGCCATCCATCTCGCGCGTCCAGGCCCGGATATTGGCCGCCGCTGCGACATGGCTGTCTCGACTTTTGCCCATGTGATGGGTCAGCGCACCACAGCATCCCGCCCCTTCGGCCACGACAACCTCGCACCCCAAACGGGTCAGAAGGCGAATGGTGGCGTCGTTGATGTCGGTATTGAGCGCCTTTTGCGCACAACCCGTCATCAGCGCCACGCGTTTCTTGCGGGGGATCGCAGACGCAAAACTCTGCGGATCGTCATTGCGACTGACCGGAGGGATATGTTTCGGCGCCATCTCCAGCATCGCTTTCAATCGCGCATCGGGCATCAGAAACCGGACCGGACGGCCCAGCTTGGCCCCGATCAAGGCCCAGCGGAACCGCATCGGATAGGGCAGAATCTGCGCCAGAACCCACCGCAGCGCCCGGTCCGAAAACGGGCGCTTATAGGTGTTTTCGATATACTCCCGCGCATGATCGACCAGATGCATGTAATGCACGCCCGAGGGGCAGGTGGTCATGCAGGCCAGACAAGACAGGCAGCGGTCGATATGTTTGACGGTCTTTTCATCCGGAACACGCTCGTTTTCCAGCATGTCCTTGATCAGATAGATACGGCCCCGAGGACTGTCGAGTTCATCCCCCAGAACCTGATAGGTCGGACAGGTCGCGGTGCAGAACCCGCAATGCACGCAGCTACGCAGGATGTCATTCGAGCGCTTGATCGCCGGGTCCTGAAGCTGCTTTTCGGTGAATGTCGTCTGCATCGCCCTACCTCATCAGACCCGGGTTGAAGAGCCCGCGCGGATCGAACTTTTGCCTTACGGCCTGTGTCAGGGAGGCCACCTTGGCGTCTTCCGGCTGAAATCGACCCAGTTTCTGCATCTTCTCCGGTGCAGCACGTACCAGTGTCGAGTGTCCCTGAAACCCATCCAATGCAACCCTCAGGTCTTCGGCTTCAGGGGCCAGTGTCCAGACAAGGCCGCCACCCCAGTCGACAACTCTGTTCGAATTCCGGCCGGTTGCGACGCTGATCATATCCGTAGGCTTAATTGAGGTTTTCCACACGTTGCCCGGCTTGTCCGCAAACGGCCTGATATCGCGCACCGCCTCCCAAATCGCCACATTCTCAACCGGATCGGCGACAATTTTGTCCGGCTTCATATCCGTGAATAACTCAAGCAACTTTTTGACCCGATATTTCACCGATTCCTCAAACCCTTCGACCCGCAGAGCGGACATAGAATACCCACCGGCGTGCTCAGGTAATCGCGCTGCCGCACTAACTTCAAATGGCGATCCCAGCGCATCACAAAATAGCTTTGAACTCGCTGTCCATCCCCATCCGTGCCAGACCAGCGTCGCCACTGACTCAGGCCTGGGCAACACTTTCAGCGAAACCTCCGAAAGCACCCCCAACGTACCCCACGACCCGGCCATCAGCTTGACCAGATCGTACCCGGTGACGTTCTTCATCACCCGGCCCCCGTTCTTGATCACCTGCCCGCGCCCATCGACAAAGCGCACACCCAGCAGAAAGTCCCTGCATGCCCCGGCCTGAATGCGCCGCGGGCCCGAGATATTGGCCGCCACAACCCCGCCAATGGTCGGCTCGCCGGACGTGCCCAGCAGCGCCCGATAGTCCGCAGGCTCAAAAGCAAGCTGCTGACCTTCTGCGGCCAGCGCAGTCTCAATCTCAGAAACCGGAGTACCCGCCTGCGCCACCAAAGTCAGCGCGCCGGGCTCATACAGGGTTATGCCGCTCAGCCCGGACGTCTCAAGCGGCGCGCCCGACCCGGTCACGCCCCGCGTTCCCCCACCCACAATACGCACGGGCTCTGTAAGCCCGGCCACGATCTCGGCAAGTTCGGCCTCAGTCTCAGGTCTCATATCGCTTCTTCTTGTTTGAAAATACGGCGGGGTGAATTGGCCCGCAGGGCCAAGAGGGGCTGGCCCCTCATGGGGCAGCCACCCGAGCCGCGCGCCGGGATTCGGACACATCCAGCGGAAACACCTTGGCCGGGTTCAGCAGCCATTTGGGGTCAAACACATCCTTCACCGCCATCTGCGCCTCAAGATCGGCGGAGGAGTATTGATGCGACATCAAATCCCGCTTTTCGATACCCACCCCATGCTCTCCGGTCAGGCACCCACCCACATCGACGCAGAGTCGCAGGATATCCGCCCCGAACGCCTCGCATTTCTCCAGATCGCCGGGCTTGTTGGCATCAAACAGGATCAGCGGGTGCATGTTGCCGTCACCCGCGTGGAACACATTGCCCACCGGCAGGCCATATTCGGCGCTCAACTCGCCGATCCGGCGCAGCACTTCAGGCAGCGAGGACACAGGGATCGTCCCGTCCAGACACATATAGTCGTTCATCTGCCCCATCGCGCCAAAGGCCGATTTCCGCCCCAGCCAGATTTTCGCGCTTTCCTCGGCGGACTGGCTTTCGCGCAGCTCGACCGGGTTATGGCGTTTGGCAATCTCGATGATCTTGGACAATTGATCGTCGATCTCAGCCTCAGAGCCCTCGACCTCGACAATCAGCAAAGCATGGCAGTCCGGGTAACCCGCATGCGCGAAGTTTTCGCAGGCCCTGATGCAGAGCGTATCCATGAATTCGATCGCCACAGGCAGGATGCCGGACTTGATGATGTCCGACACACATTGCCCCGCCACTTCGTTGTCATCGAACCCCATCAGAACGGGCCTTGCGCCTTCGGGCTTGCGAAGGATACGCAGGGTGGCCTCGGTCACGACGCCCAACTGCCCTTCGGACCCGCAGATTACACCAAGCAAATCCAGCCCGCTCGCATCCAGATGCGCGCCGCCAATTTCGACCACGCTGCCATCCATCAGGACCATTGTGACACCCAGCAGATTGTTGGTCGTCACCCCATATTTCAGGCAATGCGCGCCGCCCGAGTTCATCGCGATATTGCCCGCAATGGCACAAGCCAGTTGCGAGGACGGGTCGGGTGCGTAAAAGAAACCCTCTTCCTCTACCGCGCTGGTCACGCTCAGATTGGTGCGGCCGGTCTGAACGCGGATAAAGCGGTTGTCATAGTCGGTTTCCAGCACCTCATTCATGCGCGCGACGCCTAGAATGACGCAATCCGCCGTCGGCAGCGCCCCGCCCGCCAACGAGGTCCCCGAGCCGCGCGGCACCACCGGCACGCCCTCGTCATGGCAGATCCGCAAAACGTTCGAGACCTCTTGCGTAGTCGAAGGCAGCACCGCCAGCATCGGCGGGCAGCGATAGGCTGTTAGAGCATCACATTCATAGGCGCGGGTTTCCGCCGGATCATGGATAACCGCATCCTCTGGCAGAACCTGTTGCAGGCGCGCCAGAACGCTGAGCTTTTTGGACAGCACCGCAGGGTTTGGCCGGGGCATTTCCATCATCAATCCTCCAATTTGGTAAAATAATATTACCAATTTTTCGATCTGGCAAGTTGCCAACGTGGACCCTACTGTCCGGCCCATGACCTGGATCGACCGTGCATTGCTGTTTTCTCCGCTCGACTACGTGGCCATCGCTGTGCTGGTGGGGGCATGGCAGTTGATCGGCTGGCGGATCGAGAACGCGCCCGCCGGGAACCCATCGGTCTCGATGATCATGGACGATTTCCGCCGCAACTGGATGCGCGAAATGGTGACCCGGCAGCCGCGCATGTTCGACGCCCATGTGATCGGCAACATGCGACAGGGCAGCACGTTTTTTGCCTCGACCACGATGATCGGCATTGGTGGCGCGCTGGCGTTTCTGGGCAATACCGAGCGTCTGGCCGGGGTTGCCAAGGACCTTGCCATCGGCAGCGCGCCGGCGCTGGTGTGGGAGATCAAGATCCTGATCATGCTGCTGTTTCTGTCCAACGCCTTTCTGAAATATGTCTGGGCCCACCGCCTGTTTGGCTATTGCTCGGTGCTGATGGCGGCCGTGCCGAACGATGAAACCGACCCGCGCGCCTATCCCCGCGCCGCGCAGGCCGCCGAGATTTGCGTCACCGCCTCGCGCAGCTTTAACCGGGCCTTGCGGGCCACCTATTTCGCGCTGGCTTCGGTGGCGTGGATTCTGGGGCCGTTGGCCCTGATGATCGGGTCGGTGCTGACGCTGGGCGTGCTCTATAGGCGCGAGTTCGCCTCGCATTCGCTGGGCGTATTGACGACCCTGCCGCCGGACACAGAGACGTGATCGAGCCGCCCCGCAACCCTGCGTATATTCACGCCATGCGATATGTGATTCTTGCCGCCCTTCTGGCCAGCCCCGCCCTTGCCGATGATCCGGTGATCGAAAACGTCACCGCGCGGCAAAGCGGCGATACGTGGCGATTCGACGTGACCGTCTCGCACCCGGAAACCGGTTGGGATGATTATGCCGACGGTTGGCGCGTGTTGGATATGGAGGGGACCGAGCTGGGGATGCGCGTGCTGCATCACCCGCATGAGAATGAACAGCCCTTCACCCGATCCCTCAGTGGTGTCGCGATCCCAGCGGGCACGTCTCAGGTACAGGTGCAGGCCCGCACCAATGTGGATGGCTGGGCTAAAGAGACCTTCGTGGTTGATTTGAACTAGAACACGCCCAACGTCAGACCCGCGCCCAGCGCCGCGCCGATCTCGCGGCATTGGTCCAGTTCATCCTGCGGAATGGTCTTTTCGGCCAGAACAGCCTCGGGCGTTTGCGCATGGGTGCACAGGATCAGCGGCGGCTGCACCTCTTTCAGCCGCCAGCCTGTTGCGATGCGGGCGATCTGACGGGCGGCGTTTTCACCGTCGGACCCGGCGCAGATCATTTGCGCGTAAGGGCGGCCCTCGATCCGGCCCAGCACGGGATAGTAGCTGCGGTCGAAGAACTCTTTCATCTGACCAGACATCGCCGCCAGATTCTCGGGCGCGCAGAAGATATAGCCATCGGCGGCCAGCAAATCATCGGGGCCAGCCTGATCCGCGACTTTCAGGATCGCATCAGCCTCACCCCGCGCAGCCTCGGCTGCAGCCTCGGCCATCTGCCGGGCCCCGCCGGTGCGCGAATGGTATACGATCAGAAGCTGCGCCATGTCTCAGACCCGGTGGTAAGGGCCGCCCGACAGGATGGTTGCGGCCCGGTAGAGTTGCTCGGTCAACATCACACGGACCAGCATATGGGGCCAGACCATCGAGCCAAACGAGATCGAAAAATCGGCCTCAGCCCGCAAGCTGGGGTCTATTCCATCCGCTCCACCGATGATCAGCGCAAGATCCTGTCGCCCGGCGTCGCGCCAGCCACCCAATTTCTGCGCAAAATCCGGCGACGACATCACCCGCCCGCGTTCGTCCAAAGTGCAGATCACCGCGCCTTTGGGCAGCGCCTTGCGCAGCAAGGCGGCCTCGGCCCCCATACCTGCGTTTTTCTTGTCCTCAACCTCGATCACCCGCGCAGGACCAAGGCCTAGGCCACGGCCGGTCCGGTCGAAACGGTTAAGGTAGTCGTCAAGCAGGGATTTCTCCGGTCCGGCACGCAATCGCCCGACCGCAACGATGCTTATACGCATGTCTCTCTCGCCTCCGGCCCTTCAATACGGGCCGGGATGGCGCCTCAGTTCGCCGAGGCGCTGCCGCCCTGAGGCAGCCACATCTTTTCCAGCTGATAGAATTCACGCACTTCGGGGCGGAAGATATGGACGATCACGTCGCCCGTATCGATCAGCACCCAGTCGCCGGCATCCTTGCCTTCGACCTTCGAGGTGAAACCAAACTCCTGCTTGATGCGATCCGTCAGCTTTTCCGCCATGGCCGAGACCTGACGGGTCGACCGACCCGAGGCAATTACCATGTGATCCGCAACAGAAGACTTGCCCTGCAGGTTGATCTGCACAACGTCTTCGGCCTTGTCATCGGAAAGTGAGGAAAGGATACGTTCAAGCAGCTTGTAGCTGATTGACTGAGAGTGGGCCATCATTTTGGCCCCGTCATCGGCGGGCAAACCCGCCTGTGTGTGTAGAGACAGGACATAGTCCTCCTTTGCTGCGCGCCGTCAAATCCCCGACGCTGGGACACTTACAAGGTAACAAGCGCCCCATGACATTTCAATGAACGCGCGCAGAGCGCTCGCACGAATGTGCCCTGATGGCATCTGCGGGCGCGCGCGGGACCTTGATAGATTCGGCCAGTGTCTATATCTGAACCGGCATGAGACTCAATGTGGCCCAAGAACAGAATCTGGAAGACCGCGCGCGTTTGCGCGAACGGTTCTTTGGTGCCGCCCGCACGGTCCTGGCGCGTCTACCCGTCGCCTGAGCCAACTCGCCAGCTATTTCTCATTACACACGGGAGAGGACCAATGTCCCCCAAAACACTCTATGACAAGATCTGGGACGCCCATGTCGCGCATGAAGCCGATGATGGCACCTGCCTGCTTTATATCGACCGCCATCTGGTGCACGAAGTCACCAGCCCGCAAGCCTTCGAGGGCCTGCGCATGGCAGGGCGAAACGTGCGCGCGCCGGAAAAGACCATCGCGGTGCCGGATCATAACGTGCCCACCACGCCGGACCGCGCGAACGGGATCGAAAACCCTGAATCGCGCATTCAGGTCGAGGCACTGGACAAGAACGCCAAGGATTTCGGCATTCACTACTACCCGGTGCATGACGTGCGTCAGGGCATCGTCCACATCGTCGGCCCCGAGCAAGGCTGGACCCTGCCCGGCATGACCGTGGTCTGCGGCGACAGCCACACCGCCACCCATGGCGCGTTCGGTGCGTTGGCCCATGGGATAGGTACGTCTGAGGTTGAACACGTTCTGGCCACGCAGACACTGATCCAGAAGAAATCCAAGAACATGAAGGTCGAGATCACAGGCAAATTGCAGCCGGGCGTGACCGCCAAAGATATCACTCTGGCCGTGATCGGAGAGACCGGAACCGCTGGCGGCACCGGCTATGTCATCGAATATTGCGGCGAAGCGATCCGGGACCTCACGATGGAAGGCCGCATGACCGTCTGCAACATGGCCATCGAAGGCGGCGCCCGCGCCGGTCTGATCGCCCCGGATGAGACCACGTTCGAATATGTCAAAGGTCGCCCGCACGCCCCGAAAGGCGCGCAATGGGAGGCCGCGATGGACTGGTGGAAAACGCTCTACACTGACGAAGGCGCGCATTTCGACAAGGTCGTGACCCTGCGCGGCGAAGACATCGCGCCGGTTGTGACATGGGGCACCAGCCCCGAGGACGTTCTGCCGATCACCGCCACTGTGCCGCACCCCGAGGACTTCGAAGGTGGCAAGGTCGACGCGGCCCGTCGGTCTATCGAGTATATGGGTCTGGAAGCTGGCCAAAAGCTGAGCGATGTCGAGGTTGATACCGTCTTTATCGGGTCCTGCACCAATGGCCGGATCGAAGACCTACGCGCTGCGGCGGAAATCCTGAAAGGCAAGAAGATCAAGGACGGGATGCGCGCCATGGTCGTTCCGGGCTCGGGTCTTGTTCGGGCGCAGGCCGAGGAAGAAGGTCTGGCCGACATCTTCAAAGAGGCCGGGTTCGAATGGCGTCTGGCCGGGTGCTCAATGTGTCTGGCGATGAACCCCGATCAATTGCAACCGGGCGAGCGCTGTGCCGCGACCTCGAACCGCAACTTCGAAGGGCGTCAGGGGCGCGGCGGGCGCACTCATTTGCTGAGCCCCGCCATGGCAGCCGCGGCGGCACTCACAGGACGTCTTACGGACGTTCGTGAACTGATGTAAGAAGCTCTCATATCTAGATATTTGATGGAGAGACAAACATGAGTGATTGGGTCAAATGGCTGCTGCTGGGACTTCTGTCCATAGCATTCGGCGTATTCGTGCTGGGTGCACCGGTGGTGGCATCCGTAGCCGTGACCGTTGTGACCGGCGTGCTGCTGCTGATTTCAGGCGTGCTGCAGGTCGTCGGCGGCTTCACGGTTGAAGGCACCGGCAACAAGATCCTGTCGCTCATCATGGGTGCGGTCATGCTGTTTCTGGGCTGGTCCTTTCTGGGCCATCCGCTGCAGGGCACGCTGACGCTGGCGACTGTGATGCTGATCCTGTTCATGGCAGGCGGCATCGCGCGGGTCATCCTGTCGTTCCAGATGAAAGGCACGCAGTTCTTCTGGCCCACGCTGATCTCGGGCATCCTGTCGATCGTGCTGGCCGGTATCATCTGGTCTTACGCGGCAGCAGAACCGGCAGCCTTGCTGAGCCTTCTGGGCATCCTGCTGGGCATCGAGATGCTGTTCAACGGGTTCGGCCTGATTTTCATGGCGTTCTTCGTCAAGAACGCACCCAAAGACGAAACCAAAGAAGCTTAAACGCAGGGCATGGGCGCGGCCCTCTCCTGCAGGAGTGTAGAGATGGAAAAGTTCGAAAAAGTCCACGGGGTGGCCGCCCCGATGCCGCTGATCAATATCGACACCGATATGATCATCCCCAAAGTTCACTTGAAGACCATCAAACGGTCCGGCCTTGGCGTCGTGCTGTTTGACGAGATGCGTTACCACGATGACGGCCAGGAAAACGAAGAGTTCGTTCTGAACAAACCCGCCTATCGCAACACCGAGATTCTGGTGGCGGGCGACAATTTCGGCTGCGGCTCGTCGCGAGAACATGCGCCCTGGGCGATCAAGGATTTCGGCATCAAGGTGGTGATCTCGACCAGCTTCGCCGACATCTTCTTCAACAACTGCTTCAAGAACGGCATCCTACCCATCGTGGTCGAGGAAGAGCATCATGTGATCCTGATGGAAGACGCGCATAAGGGCGAAAACGCCCGCATGACCGTGCATCTGGAAGATCAGCAGATTACAACTTCTGATGGAGTGGTGATCGAATTCGATATCGACCCCCATCGCAAACACTGCTTGCTGAACGGTCTGGACGATATCGGGCTGACGATGGAAAAAGACCATCACATCGACAAGTTCGAAGATCGCGCAAGTCAAGCCCGTCCCTGGGTGTGATTCTCAACCGAATCTGTGGATACTCAACCTAACGGGGTCGCCTTGGCGGCCCCGTTCGCATTCTTGGGGTTGATTTTTGGAAAACCACAACATCTTGGTATCAATTTGAGATACACGTCGAATTTGCGTCCAAAATGATGCAATCTCGCACCAGTTGCGCCCTCATTTTGCCCGAATTCCCGTGTTTTCTGCACCCTGGCTTGAGCGAAATGCCGCTTATCGTTCATCTTGACGTTAACGAGAGGCAACCGTCACACGAAAAGACGCGGCGGGCACAGGTTGGAAGCGAGTCGGCGCAGAATCGACCGCTCCGGTTTGAAAAGGGTTCGGATAGTGATTGCGCGCACAACTGGGGCGGCGATACGCGGAATACTGGTTGCACTGATGGTGCTGACCCCTGCGTTGTACCTGCCGGTAACATCGACGAACGGGACCGAGATCGTGGTCTTCCTCGCGATCTTTGCGTTTATCCTGACCTTTGCCGAATACAACTCTGCCTTCCCCAGTTTCATCGAATTCCGCGACGCGCCGCCGGTCAACCGCCTGCGCTTTGTCGGCCTGATGACCATGGTCACCTGTCTGACGCTGATCTGCAAAAACGTGTACGAGCCGACACAACTAACCTCGATGTTCTATGCAATGGGGCTCGGCGTCGCCAATCTGGCCGATTTCCCTTATTCGCCGATCCGCCTGATCGTGCTGATGCTGCCTGCGGATGCAAGCCAGCCACTGGTTGAATTGGTCCGGATTTCCGCCAGCGTCGCCTATGTTGCGGCCTTGGTGACAATCGCCACCTTTGCCTATGCGGTGAAACTGCGCGGCTGGCCCACCGGAAACGGCGCGTTCAACGTCTGGACCAACCTGCCTCTGTTCGACCCGACCAAGGGCGGCGATGTGGTCGCGCGGCTGCAGCGGGACGGGCGGCTGAATATCTGCATCGGCATCCTGATCCCGTTTTTGATCCCGGCAGTCACCAAACTGCTGGCTCATTTTGTTCCGATCTCGCTCAACAACCCGCAGACCCTGATCTGGGCCATGAGCGCCTGGGCCTTCCTGCCCGCCAGCATGATCATGCGCGGCATGGCGACCCTGCGCATTGCCAACCTGATCGTTGAAAAACGCCGGGCCTACTCGACCACCGAGTCCACTCAGACCGCATGATCCGCGCCCTTGTCCTGCTGCTGCTTCCCTTTGCAGCGCAGGCCGACGTGTTGCGCGTTGCCACATTCAACACGGAACTCAGCCGCAAAGGCCCAGGCCTGCTGCTGCGCGATATCCAGCGCGGCGATGCGCAAGTTCAAGCCGTGGTCGATGTGCTGGCCGAGGTGCGGCCCGACATCGTCGCGCTACAAGGCATCGACTGGGACTTTGAGGGGCTGGCAGTTACGGCCCTGTCCGACAGGCTGCGCGACGCGGGACTGGATTATCCTTACAGCTACACTGCACAACCCAACTCTGGGCTTGAAACCACCCTCGATCTGGACGGCGACGGGCGCACCCACGGTCCGGGCGATGCGCAGGGCTGGGGGCAGTTCACCGGTCAGGGGGGGCTGGCCGTCCTGTCCCGCCATGAGGTTCTGAGACCCGAGGTTCAGGACCATAGCGCGCGGCTCTGGCGGGACCTGCCCGGAGCGACCTTGCCAACGCAGGACGGCGCGCCCTTTCCCTCGGCAGAAGCGCAGGCCCACCAACGCCTGTCCTCGACCGCCCATTGGATCGTGCCGATCCGGACCCCGGGCGGGCGTCTGGACCTGATGACCTTTCACGCCGCCCCGCCGGTCTTTGACGGGCCCGAGGACCGCAACGGGCTGCGAAACCGGGATGAAATCCGGTTCTGGTCGCTGCTGCTGGACGGCAGGCTGGGTCCGGCCCCGGCCAGCCCCTTCGTGATCGCCGGAGACGCCAATCTGGACCCGCAGCACGGCGAAGGGCAAAAAACCGCCATCCGCGCCCTGTTATCCGACACGCGCCTGCAGGACCCCAAACCGACAGACGCGGCGGGGTCAGGGGCGACCGTTCACTGGAAAGCGGTCGGAGAGATGCGCGTCGATTACGTCCTGCCCTCGACGAATGTGCCGGTTGTCGGGTCGGGCGTGTTCTGGCCGGACACAGAGTCCGAACACCGCCCAAGCGCGGAACGCGCCAGCCGTCATCGGCTGGTTTGGGTCGATATTCAGATCGGCGAGTAACGCTGAATGAATCACAGCGCCCCGGTATAGGTTCCCCGCGCAGGGTAGTTATTGCCAAGCGTGAATTTCAGACCACCAACGATATCCGACGTTGCCGGACGCCCGAACGGGGTGGTCTGCTGCCACGCGTAGTACAGAGTCCGATCCGGCGCGATGTAGAAATGTCCGGGCTCAGCGAAGAAATCAGGCTCGGCGCTGCCCTCGCGCGCGGTTGAGATATTCAGGCCCCAATCCTCGCGCGCGTCAGACAGCGGCAGGCTGTGGCCGATCCGCACGCGTGACGCACCGGCCTTTTCGGCGGTCTCTGCCGCGCGCGGGCCGGTGTCGGTGGTGATCATGATGACCTCAACCCCCAGTTCAGCGAAATCGTCCAGCGCGGCATCGACCTCGGTCATCTGTTTGACGCAGATCGGGCAATGCAACCCGCGATACTGAATCACCAGCGTTCCTTTTTCGCCCGCATCGCGGTCCAGATCGAACTCACCATGCGCCACGGTTTCGATTTTCAGCGCGGGGACGGGGTTTCCGGGTATCAACATGTGTTTCCTCGTGATTTGGCGGGTTCGTCTCATTGACCCGATGCGGCTCAGACGCTAGGGCCTTTGCGACGAAACGCAAGGAGACCGTTCATGTCCAACCCCTCGCTCCTCATCCTGCCCGGAGACGGAATTGGCCCCGAAGTCATGACCGAAGTGCGCAAAATCATCGATTGGTTCGGCACCAATCGCGGTCTTCACTTTGACGTGAGCGAGGATCTTGTCGGCGGCGCGGCTTATGACGCGCATGGCAAGCCGCTGTCGGATGAGACAATGGAAAAAGCGCATGCAGCCGATGCCGTGCTGCTGGGGGCCGTGGGCGGCCCGAAATACGACGATCTGGATTTCAGCGTTAAGCCCGAACGCGGCCTGCTGCGCCTGCGCAAGGAAATGGACCTCTATTCCAACCTGCGTCCGGCCCAGTGCTTTGACGCGCTGGCCGATTTTTCCTCGCTGAAGAAAGACGTCGTGGCCGGTCTGGACATCATGATCGTGCGCGAACTGACCTCGGGCGTTTATTTTGGCGAGCCCCGCGGGATTTTCGAAGAAGGCAATGAACGCGTGGGCATCAACACCCAGCGTTACACCGAATCCGAGATCGAACGCGCCGCGCGCTCGGCCTTTGAACTGGCAATGCGTCGGAACAAAAAGGTCTGCTCGATGGAGAAGGCCAATGTGATGGAAACGGGCATCCTGTGGCGCGAGGTCGTCGACCGTGTGGCGCAGGATTACCCCGAGGTCGAAGTGACCCACATGTATGCCGACAACGGCGCGATGCAGCTGGTGCGTGCGCCCAAGCAGTTCGACGTGATCGTCACCGACAACCTGTTCGGCGACATCCTGTCGGATACGGCGGCGATGCTGACCGGATCGCTGGGCATGCTGCCCTCGGCGTCGCTGGGCGCACCGATGGCCAATGGCCGCCCCAAGGCGATGTATGAACCGGTCCACGGCTCGGCCCCCGATATCGCGGGTCAGGGCAAGGCAAACCCGATCGCCTGTATCCTCAGCTTTGCCATGGCGCTGCGCTACAGCTTTGATCAGGGCGAAGAAGCCGACCGTCTGGAAGCCGCGATCGAGAAGGTACTGGCCGATGGTGTCCGTACCGCCGACCTGCTGGCCGACGAAGGCGTTCAGCCCGTGTCCACCACCGAGATGGGCGACGCAATCATTGCGGCACTGGACGAAAGCCTCTGAGTTGGAAATCAGGCGGCGTACTTTGCGCCGCCTGACCGACCGGCCTTAGTTGCCGAAAATATCCTTGATCAGTTGATTCACCGCCCGCTCGAACCCGCCCTGACGGCGCTGCTGCCGTTTGGGCTGCGCGACCTGAACCGGCGGGGCCGGGGCGACCATCGGCAGGGGCGACGGCGTCATACCTTCGGTCACGCGCAGCATGGTTTCCTTCCAGATTTCCGCAGGAAGCCCGCCGCCGGTCACACCCGAAAGCGGCGTGTTGTCGTCATAGCCCATCCACACGCCCGCCACGTAATCCGCCGTAAACCCGATGAACCACGCATCGCGCGCGGCCTGAGTCGTCCCGGTTTTGCCCGCGACTTGCCAGCCCGGCAGTTTCGCACGCTGGCCGGTGCCTTCGGACACCACACGCTCCATCATCCAAGTCAGTTGCCGGGCCGCCGGGTCGTTGATGACCCGCTCGCCGATACCGGTGGTCGTAACCATAAGCGGCGCATCATCGCCCAGCAGTTTCAACTCGGTCAGGCCATAGGGTTCCACCGCCGAGCCGCCGTTCAGGATACCGGCATAGGCCCCGGTCATCTCGATCAGTGTGCTTTCGGATGCGCCCAGCGCCAGCGCGGGACCTTCGGCCAGATCGCTGGCGATGCCGAATCCGGCGGCAACCGTGCGAACGTTGTCCAGACCCGACATCTCAGCCACTTTCACGGCGGGAATGTTCAGCGAGTTTTTCAGCGCATCTGCCAGCGTCACCCGCCCGTAGAACTTGTTGGTGTAATTCTTGGGGCACCACTGGCCAGACCCCGGAATGTTGATGCAATAGGGTTCGTCCACCACGATATCGAGCGGCGAATACCCCAGCTCCAGCGCCGTCGCATAGACGAAGGGTTTGAACGAAGACCCGGTCTGCCGCAGCGCTTGCGTGGCGCGGTTGAAGGCGCCCGATACGCGCGTCTTGCGCCCGCCGACCATCCCGCGCACGGCACCATCCGCTGACATTACCACAATCGCGGCCTGTGCCTTGGACCCTTCGCGCACCTTTTCCTGGAAGATGAATTGCAGCGCCTCTTCCGCCGATTGCTGGATACGCTGATCCAGCGTGGTGCGGATCACCACGTCCTCGGTCGTGTTACGGGTGAAGAACTCAGGCCCGCTGGCCATAACCCAATCGGCGAAATACCCGCCTGCGCGCGCCGCAGCAGCCTCGGACAACACCGCCGGGCGGCTGCGCGCCTCGCTGGCCTGCGCCGAGGTCAGATAACCCTGATCCTCCATCAATCCGACAACCAGCCGCGCCCGATCCTGCGAGCGTTGCAGGCTGTTGGTGGGCGCATAGCGCGTTGGGGCCACCAGAAGCCCGGCCATCATCGCCGCCTCGGACGGGGACACCTCGGCCGCCGATTTGCCGAAATAACGCTGGCTGGCCGCTTCGAAGCCGCGCGTGCCTGATCCCAGATAGGCGCGGTTCAGATAGATGGTCAGAATTTCATCCTTGGAGTACTTGACCTCCATGGCCATCGCATAGATCGCTTCCTTGGCCTTGCGCCACAGCGAGCCCTGCCGGCAATCGGCCTCATAAGCGGCCTCGGATTCCCACTCCTCGGGCACGTAGGGCACACCAAGACACAGCAGCTTGGCGGTCTGCTGGGTGATGGTCGACCCGCCATGGCCCGACAGTGGCCCGCGCCCTTCGCTCAGGTTGATGCGCACGGCGCTGGCAACCCCGCGCGGGCTGACACCGAAATGGCGGTAGAACCGCTTGTCCTCGGTCGCGACCACCGCGTTTTTCAGATGGGGTGAGACGGTATCCGCCGTGATCACCCCGCCAAACTGATCGCCGCGCCAGGCAAAGACCTTGCCATCGCGATCCAGCAGAGTGACCGAGCCCCGCGCCCGCCCGTCCAGCAGCGAATCGACATCCGGCAGGGTCGAGTAGACGACGCCAACCGCCAGCGCGAGCAGCAACGCCGCCACAGCACCAACGCGCCAGGTCACGCCCCAGATCAGCCGCCAGATCCAGCGGAACAGACGGCGGAAAATCCCGCCTCCATTTCCACCCGAACGTCTGCGCGCCTTTTTGCGTGGCGTTTTGCGCGTCGCTTTTTTGCGGGCGGTGGATTTGTTGCCCGCCGGGTTCGCAGCACGTTTGGACGCCGCAGGCTTGCGCCCCTTCGGCGGGTATCTTTTATCCGCGACCAGTGTCGGCTTGCGGCGCTTGGACTCAGTCATGCTCAAACTCTGCCCGATTGTGCTTTTGCGCCACCATACCGTGGGGACGCGTCGGTGTTGAGGTCTGAAATACCAGTATTTGCCTCATAATATTTTGCTCACTTTTTAATCACAATGCACAATTTGTGCAAAAATTGTGCAACATCGCGCCATTTAGCCCCGAATTTCAACCCCGAAACCGTTCCCATAGGCGGTACATCGCGCTTTTTTCTGCAGGTGCAAAGTAAACCGGCCCGACCGGGGAACCAGAGGGGACTAACGTGAAACTGATCATTGCGACAATCAAGCCGTTCAAGCTCGAGGAGGTGCGCGAGGCACTGACCGATGCGGGCGTTCGCGGCATGATGGTAACTGAAATCAAGGGCTTCGGCTCGCAATCCGGTCACACCGAGATTTATCGCGGTGCCGAATATGCGGTGAACTTCGTGCCCAAGATCAAGCTTGAGATCGTGGTGCCTGCAACAATGGCTGACCAGATCGTCGAAACCATCACCAACACCGCCAAGACCGGCAAGATCGGCGACGGCAAGATTTTCGTCCTCGATGTCGAGCAGGCGCTGCGCGTGCGGACCGGGGAAACCAACGAGGAAGCGCTTTAAGCGCCCGCAACTCACACTCAATCCGAGGACTTGAAATGAACTTGATGAAATCTCTCATCCCTGCTGCCGCGATTGTCGCGCTGCCGCAGATGGGCCTTGCGCAAGAGGCCGCTGGCGGCGAGACCGCGCAGCACACGCAATACATCCTAACCTCGCTGCTGTTCCTGATGGGCGGCTTTCTGGTGTTTTGGATGGCAGCAGGCTTTGCCATGCTCGAAGCCGGTTTGGTGCGCTCGAAGAACGTGGCCATGCAGCTGGTCAAGAACATGGGCCTGTTTTCCTTTGCGGCCATCATGTACTGGCTGGTGGGCTTCAACCTGATGTATCCGGGCGACGGCTGGACCATCACCGGCATTCTGGGCGCGTTCTCGCCCACCTCGCTAGAGCCCGTGGGTCTGGAAGGTGTTGAAACCGACCTGTCCTATGCCAGCGTTGGGTCGGATTTCTTCTTCCAGCTGATGTTCTGCGCCACCACCGCCTCGATCGTCTCGGGCACCGTGGCCGAGCGTATCAAACTGTGGCCCTTCTTCATCTTCGTGATCGTCCTGACCGGGGTCATCTACCCGATTGAGGCGTCCTGGCAGTGGGGCGGCGGCTGGCTGTCCGAGATGGGCTTCAGCGATTTCGCAGGCTCGACTCTGGTCCACGCCGCAGGCGGTTTCGCAGCGCTGGCCGGTGCCATCGTGCTGGGCCCGCGGATCGGCAAGTATAACAAGGACGGCAAGGTTGTCCCGATCCCCGGTTCGAATCTGGCGCTTGCTACTCTGGGGACGTTCATCCTGTGGCTGGGTTGGTTCGGCTTCAACGGCGGCTCGCAACTGGCGATGGGCACCATCGGTGACATGGCCGATATCAGCCGCATCTTCGCCAACACCAACATGGCCGCCGCCGCCGGTGCCGTTGCCGCGCTGATCCTGACGCAGGTCATGTATGGCAAGGTCGACCTGACCATGGTGCTGAACGGTGCGCTGGCCGGTCTGGTCTCGATCACCGCTGAACCGCTGGCCCCCTCGCTGTTCCAGGCGCTGATCATCGGTGCAATCGGTGGCGTGATCGTGGTCTACACCGTGCCGCTGCTGGATAAGATGAAGATCGACGACGTGGTCGGTGCGATCCCGGTTCACCTGATCGCTGGCTTCTGGGGCACCTTCATCGTGGCATGGACCAACGGTGACGCGAACTTCGTGACCCAGATCATCGGCTTCGCAGCCATCGGCATCTTCGTCTTCGTGGTCAGCTTCATCCTCTTCTCGATCCTCAAAGCCACGGTCGGCCTGCGGGTTGGCGAGGAAGAAGAGATCAACGGTCTGGATATGGGCGAACTGGGTATGGAAGCGTATCCTGAGTTCTCCAAGGGCTAAGACCAAGCCCATAAAAGCAAAAAACCCGGGCGGTTGCGCCCGGGTTTCTTTTTTTTTGGAATTGGCTTGTTGTCAGACGCCCACGTCAACAATCGCCTTGGCCAGAATCGGCACGGTATTGGCGTTCAGCCCGGCGATGTTTAGGCGGCTATCGCCGACCATGTAGATGCCGTGGTCGTTGCGCAGTTGCTCGACCAGTTCCGGGGCGGCCCCAAGGCGTGAGAACATGCCGCGGTGCTGGGCGATGAAACCGAAGCGGTCCGACCCGCTCAGGCGTTGCAATTCGTCGGCCAGGTTCTGGCGCAGGCCCAGCATGGACAGGCGGACCTCTTCCAGTTCTGCCGCCCAGTCGGCGCGCAGAGCGTCATCGTTCAGGATTGTGGTCACAACCCGCGCGCCGTGATCGGGCGGGAAGGAATAGTTCTGGCGGTTCAGGAAGGCCAGCGTGGCCTGATTCAGCGCCGTTTGCGCTGCATCGTCGCTGATCGCCATCAGCAGGCCGGTCCGTTCGCGGTAAACGCCGAAATTCTTAGAGCACGACGCCGCGATCAGGCAGCGCTTGACGGATGAGGCCACCAGACGGGTCGCCTGCGCGTCTTCCTCCAGCCCGTCACCGAAGCCCTGATAGGCAATGTCGATCATCGCAACGAGGCCAAGCTCGTTGATGATGTTCACGACCTCCTGCCATTGGACCATGTTCAGGTTGGCCCCGGTCGGATTGTGGCAGCAGCCATGCAGCAGAACCACATCGCCCGGTTTGGCGGTTTTCAGGTCCGCGATCATGCCGTCGAAATCGACACCACGGGTTTCGCTGTCGAAATAGCGGTATTGGACTGTTTCCATGCCCAGATAGCTCAGGATCGACAGGTGGTTTGGCCAGGTCGGGTTCGAAACGAACACACGGGCCTCAGGATTGGCCATGCGGATCATCTCGAACGCTTGCCGACAGGCTCCGGTGCCGCCGGGGGTTGCCACGGCAGCGATGTTGCCGCGCGGCACGACGTTACCGAGGATCAGGCCGATCATCGCATCCGCATAGGCCGGATCACCGGCCAGCCCGGTATAGGCCTTGCTTTCCTGCTCTTCCAGAATGCGCTTTTCGGCGGCTTTCACCGCGCGCATCACCGGGGTCACGCCCTCGGCATTCTTGTAGACGCCAACACCCAGATCAATCTTCTGATCGCGCGGGTCGTCGCGGTACATCTGCATCAGCGCCAGAATCTTGTCGGCGGGCTGCGGTTTGAGGTTCTCGAACATCAGGTCTCTCCGGTTGCGACGGGCAGGGTCGGGAAGGCACCCCATTCAGCCCAGGAGCCGTCATAAAGCGAGTGGTCTTTCTTGCCCATGCGCTCCAGCGCAAGGCTGAGGACGGCGGCGGTCACGCCCGATCCGCAGGATGTGATCGCCGGTTTCGACAGGTCCACCCCGGCGGCCTCGAAGATGGCGCGGCAATCCTCGGGCGATTTCATCGTGCCGTTCTTGTTCAGCAAACTGCCAAAGGGCACGTTGCGCGCGCCCGGAATATGGCCCGCCCGCAGCCCTTCGCGCGGCTCGGGCTCGCCGCCGGCAAAGCGGGTGGCCGAGCGGGCATCGATGATCTCATGATCGTTCAGCTTCGATGCCGCCGACACCTGCGTGACATCGCGCACCAGATGGTTCTGTACGCGCACGGTCATGTGGCGGTCGCGGATCATCGGAGGCAGATCCTCGACCTCGCGCCCTTCGGCCTGCCATTTGGGGAAACCGCCATCCAGCACGGCGACGTTTTCCTGACCCATCAGGCGGAACAGCCACCAGACCCGCGCGGCTGAGAACAGGCCCGCGCCGTCATAGACCACCACCTGATGCCCGTCACCCACGCCCATCGCCCGCAGACGCGACATGAATTTCTCGACCGGAGGGGCCATATGCGGCAGGTCCGAGCGGTGATCGGAAATCTCGTCAATATCGAAGAACCGCGCGCCGGGAATATGGCCCGCGTCGTATTCAGCTTTCGCATCCCGGTTCTGCGCGGGCAGATACCACGACCCGTCCAGAACCCGCAGATCGGGGTCCTTGAGATGGGCGGCAAGCCATTCGGTAGAAACGAGGGTTTTCGGATCGTCCTGCATCAAAGCCTCCCCAAAGCGCGCTTGGGTTTTCCCTATACGCGCGCGCATGCGGGTTCAAGGCTGGATGGGCGCAACGGGCCTAGCGGGCGCGGCGCAACCGAAAAAACTGGACAATGCCGATCAGACTGATCGCGATCCAGAAGCTTTCGATCAGCATTGAGGCGAGATTGAAATTCTCGAGCAGCGAATAGACGATCAGAACCGACCCCACCAAATTCACGACCGGAAAGGCCAGATCGTCTGAGTTCATCATCCGCATCTGTGTCGCAAAATAGGCCGCGACCACGAGCAAGGCACCGAAGGAGCCCACCGCATCCGCCAGCGTCAGTGTTTCGATGAAGTCCGCCATATCTGTCCCTGTTTCGATGCCAAGCGAAGGGTTTTAGCCCGCTGCGGCCTGTTGCCGATAGTGATGCATGTTGAGGAACCGTGCGCCCTCGGCCCCGGCGCGATATCCATGCGGCAGGTCTGCCGCGAACCGCAACCCCTGACCGGCGGTCAACGCAACCCATTCCCCGTCCCTCAGCACGTCCAGGGTGCCGTCCAGCACGAACACCTCTTCGGTCATGCCGGTTTCATGCGCGGGTGAGTCGTGGCTTTGGTTCGGCGAAAGCTCCACGTGAAAGGTCTCGGCCCCCAGTGCGGGGTCAAAAGGAAAAACGATCTTCACCTGCAAGCTGCCGGGAAAGGTCACGGACTGGAACACCCCCGCATCTGCCGGGGTCCGCATCGCCGCCGCGCCGATCAGCGCGCTGAGCGGCAGTTGGAACCCTTTGGCGATCTTCCACAGTGTGGCAATGGTGGGGCTGGATTCGCCGCGCTCGATTTGGCCCAGCATGGCTTTGCTGACGCCGGTCAGTTCCGACACTTTCGACAGGCTCAGCCCCGACGCGGCCCGCACGTCGCGCAGTTTCAGTGTAATATCGTCCGAGCTCATGTCCCCGTCCCGCGAATCCTCTTGTGCGTTATAGCGCACATGTGATACGTGCGCTATAACGCACAAACCCCGGATACCGCAAACGGAGCATTAGGGAAACAGCATCATGCCACTTTACCGATCCAGAACCTCGACCCATGGCCGCAACATGGCGGGCGCGCGCGGCCTGTGGCGCGCCACCGGTATGGGTGACGACGATTTCGGCAAGCCGATCATCGCCATTGTCAACTCATTCACACAGTTCGTGCCCGGTCACGTGCATCTGAAGGACCTCGGCCAGATGGTTGCGCGCGAGGTCGAGGCCGCTGGTGGCGTCGCCAAGGAGTTCAACACCATCGCCGTGGATGATGGCATCGCCATGGGCCATGACGGGATGCTATATTCCCTGCCCTCGCGTGAGGTGATCGCGGATTCGGTCGAATACATGGTTAACGCCCATTGCGCCGATGCGATGGTCTGTATCTCGAACTGCGACAAGATCACGCCGGGTATGCTGATGGCCGCCATGCGCCTGAACATTCCGGCGATCTTTGTATCGGGCGGGCCGATGGAGGCCGGCAAGATCGACATCGAAGATCTGGACGTGAAAAAGATCGACCTTGTGGACGCGATGGTGGCCGCGGCGGACGACAAGTATACCGACGAGCAAGTGAAACATATCGAGGAAAACGCCTGCCCGACCTGCGGTTCGTGCTCGGGTATGTTCACCGCCAACTCGATGAACTGTCTGGCCGAGGCGCTGGGTCTGGCCCTGCCGGGCAACGGGTCGACGCTGGCAACGCACTCGGACCGGAAAGAGCTGTTCCTTGAAGCCGGTCGCCGCATCGTCGAGATCACCAAGCGGCATTATGATCTGGACGAGAAAGGCTTCCTCCCGCGCGAGATCGCCACGTTTGAAGCCTTCGAGAACGCCATGAGCCTGGATATTGCCATGGGCGGGTCCACCAACACTGTGCTGCACCTGCTGGCCATCGCGCACGAGGGCGAGGTGCATTTCAACATGAGCCATATGGACCACCTGAGCCGCAAGGTGCCCTGCTTGTGCAAGGTCGCGCCCAATACCGAGAACGTGCATATGGAGGATGTTCACCGCGCTGGCGGCATCTTCTCGATCCTCGGTGAACTCAGCCGCGCGGGCCTGCTGCACGAGGATTGCCACACCGTGCATTCGGCCACGATGGGTGAGGCGATTGCCAACTGGGATATCAAAATCGCCAACAACCCACGGGCGCAGGACCTGTTCAAGGCCGCACCCGGCGGCGTACGTACCACGCAGGCGTTCAGCCAGTCGAACCGGTACAAGGAATTGGACACCGACCGTGAAGGCGGTGTGATCCGGTCGAAGGAACACGCCTTCAGTCAGGATGGCGGTCTGGCGGTGCTGTTCGGCAATATCGCGCGCGACGGCTGTATCGTGAAGACCGCCGGGGTCGATGAGAACATCCTGAAATTCACCGGCTCGGCCTATGTCTGCGAAAGTCAGGATCAGGCGGTCAGCGATATCCTGACCGGCAAGGTGGTCGAGGGCGACGTGGTGGTGATCCGCTACGAAGGCCCGCGCGGCGGACCCGGGATGCAGGAAATGCTGTACCCGACCTCATACCTGAAATCCAAGGGTCTGGGCAAAGCCTGCGCGCTGCTGACCGACGGGCGGTTCTCGGGCGGCACGTCGGGGCTGTCGATCGGTCACGTCTCACCCGAGGCGGCCGAGGGTGGCGAGATCGGGCTGGTTCAGACCGGCGACAAGATCGAGATCGACATCCCCAACCGCACCATCCATCTGGCCGTCTCCGACGAAGACCTCGCCGCCCGCCGCGAGGAACAGGACGAAAAGGGCTGGCACCCCGCCGCGCCGCGCAAACGCAAAGTGTCCACGGCGCTCAAGGCCTATGCCAAGCTGACCACAAGTGCCGCCAAAGGGGCGGTGCGTCAGGTTTGAGTTAGAAAACGTTCGACAAAAACGGTCCACCCGTCCGGTGGGCTGTTTTTGTTCTGCCGTGCGGACGTTGCTGCCGTTGGTTCCATTCGTTCCAATGGCGGCTATAGGTCTGTTCCTATCACTCAAATTGAAGTCCACTGTCCACAAAGCAGGTAAAATATGGTCTTTCCCGGTAGACCCTGGCTTGGTCGTCTGCATTGCGTTTCTCAATATAGCCCGCTCGATCTTCGTTTATTGAAACAAGGTTCCCCTCAGCGTTTACGTAGGAATGGTTGTGTACGTTCGCCACGTCGCGGAAGTTATACCCTTCTGGCAATTCGAAGAAATCGAACGAAAAAGTCGAACCATAGGAAAAGACTGAACCGTCGGTCATCTCAAAGACCCATCCTGTCCAACTCATCATGGTCTCGCCTTCGATTTGGCTCATAACCTCCGGTGGAAGCGCGAACGGGCTTGGATCGACTGACTGAATGTAGTGATTGTCGACCGACGAACCAGATGTGACGAAGTGACGGACTATCTGTTGGTAAGGTTTTTTTGATCTGCCAAAAACCCCTTTGCCTTGCTTCTCTTCTTCGAACCGACGCAGCGCTAAATCAACTGTCGGCTTTGCACGCCTCAAGACTACGCATGGCAACAAGAGCCCATCCGTTAGGGTGACCGAACATCGGCATTGAGGTCCGTAAACTGGATCGTCGTGATCCGCATTTGCCTCCAAGAATTTTAGAAGTTCAGTGCCATTCATAAAAAACGCCTCTCAGTTCTCACCGAACCATCCAGAATTGTATCGTTCTCACAAAAGCAGACCTTAAACCACACAGCAGCATTTGGAAGTTATGGGCTCAGAGCAGACACTCAGACGCAAATCATGTTCTAAGCAGATGCACCCCTACCGGGGTCACCCATTGTCCTTCAATCGCCCAGTTTGGCGTGCACCTCGTCCAGATCAATCTCACCCACCGGCATCTTGTTGGCCGGGTTCTCGAAATCGTATCTGAACAGTTCGAAATCCTGCTTGTAAATCTCGTAGACCAGATGCATCGACAGGTCGTCAAAGTAGTCCTCGACCGGATGCGCCCGCTTGGGGCCGTGGCCTTCGGATTCGTTGAAGCGCGGGATCTCGGACAGGGTTACTTTATGCGCGGTGTCCACGTGATCCAGAACACCCTGCATGCCGTCATTGAAGGCTTCGGTCCAGAAAATCCGGTCATACCGCCCGCCATTCACAATGAAGGTCGATACATGGCCCGACATCGCCGACCAGTGAATATCCGGGTCCATCGGACGCCGCCAGCGGATGGTGTCGCGGGCAAACAGCAGGAACCGGCGGAAACTGGCGATCTGGTCAAACTCACCCTTGCCATCGTCGCCGCCGACTTCGATCCCGTAGTTGTAGATCAGTGTCGGCACCAGATTGCCGCGATAGCGATTGCCGTTGCGCTGGATGCCGCAGATCTTGTCGAAGAATGAGCTTAGAATCCGGGTGTAAGGATTGCGCACACAGGTAAAGGAATACGAGGCATGGCTGCGCACATTGCTGGAAATCTGACCCTGACTGCCATCAAACGCCCATTTATGCATGCCATCCTTGGCATCATGAATGTCGCCATCAAAAAACCGGCCATGATCGGAATAGTACATGATCTGCCCGATGGTCGAGCAGGCACATTTGGGCACCACACGGTACACCATGCTTTCGCTCTCGGTCATCCAGGTGCCGGGAAAACCCATCTGCTGTGCCTCCTGTGCTGGTCAGATATCAGGGTGATAGGCCAGCATTTGGTGCCAAAGAACCAAAAATATTCTGTTTATTCAATCGCTCATCCTCAGTATCACGGATGCAAACGGGCAGAAACGGAAATTGCGTAACCTCGATGGCAAAGATTGCCTATATTTTGCTGTGCCACAAAGACCCTGACGCGATCATTGCGCAGGCCGAGCAACTGACCGCCGCCGGGGATTGCATCGCGATTCACTTCGACGCGCGCGCCAAGGCAGACAGCTATGATCGCATCCGCAAAGCGCTGAAAGACAATCCGAATGTCACCTTTGCCGCCAAACGGATCAAATGCGGTTGGGGCGAGTGGTCGCTGGTTCAAGCCTCGCTGAACGCTTTGCAGGCGGCGGTGGACGCCTTTCCGCGGGTCACGCATTTCTTCATGCTGTCGGGCGACTGCATGGCGATCAAGACGGCAGAATATGCGCATCGCTTTCTGGATGAGAACGACGTGGATTTCATCGAAAGCCACGATTTCTTTGCCAGCAACTGGATCAAGACCGGTATGAAGGAAGACCGGCTGATCTATCGCCACTACTTCAACGAACGCACGCAGGCGGGCCGGTTCTACGCCGCCTATGAGATGCAGAAGCGCTTTGGCCTGACCCGCGAGATTCCGGCAGACATTCAGGTGATGATCGGCAGCCAGTGGTGGTGCCTGCGTCGGCGCACGGTCGAGATGATCCTGGATTTTCTGCAACAACGCCGCGATGTGATCCGGTTTTTCTCGACCACATGGATTCCGGATGAGACCTTCTTTCAGACCCTCGTCCGCCATCTTGTGCCGAAACGCGAGATCGAAAACCGCACGCTCACTTTCCTGATGTTCTCGGACTACGGCATGCCGGTGACCTTCTACAACGACCACTATGACATGCTGCTGGGGCAGGATTACCTGTTCGCCCGCAAGATCAGCCCCGAAGCGCTGGAACTGAAAGAGCGGCTGGGCGCGCTCTACGCCCGTGAAGGGATCGACTTTCCGATCTCGGGCGAGGGGCGCAATTTGCACGCTTTTCTGACCGGTCGCGGGCGCGTTGGCCGCCGCTTCGGTCAGCGGTTCTGGGAAGCCGCGAACACTCTGGGCCCCGAGCGCGAGCTATTTCTGGTGGTCTGCAAGAAATGGCACGTCGCCAAGCGGCTGGTCGATCAGATCGCCAGCGAGACTGATATTCCCTGTATCGAATACCTGTTCAATGAAGAAGACACCCCCCTGCCCGATCTGGGCGGCATCGAAACGACCCTAAAAAAGCGATCCCGCCACCGGCGCGCGGTGGCGGGCATGCTGTTTGCGCATTTTGAAACCAACAGGCTGGTCTTGTGTCTGGACCCGGCCAATCTGGACGTCATTCAGGATTTCTGCGGCGATACGGCCAAGACGCGGGTGCTTGAGATTGAGTGCGAGTATTCGGACGAGTATCTGATCGGCCATGCCCGCCGCATCGGGCTGGCGGGGGAAAACAGCCCCGAAGATACAGTCGCGCGGCTGCTGCCCACCATCCGCAACGATCTGGCACATGAATCGGAACTGATCCGGGGCACAGGAATCGACGGCTATCTGCGCATTCGTCAATCGGCGGACCCGGCAGAGAATGAGGCTACGATGGCCGACTTTCTCGGCGTTGGGCCGGAAAAGGCACACGCCGTGATGCGGCTGGATTACCTGTTCTCGGATTAAGCCCGGCGGCCCGAAAACCGCCGGGCCATAACTTAGATGTCGAACTTCACGCCCTGCGCCAGCGGCAGTTCGGCGGAATAGTTCACCGTGTTGGTCTGACGGCGCATATAGGCCTTCCACGCGTCCGAGCCGCTTTCACGCCCGCCACCGGTTTCCTTTTCACCTCCAAAGGCCCCGCCGATCTCGGCCCCCGACGGGCCGATATTGACGTTGGCGATGCCGCAATCCGAGCCCGCAGCTGTCAGGAACTGTTCCGCCTCACGCATGTTCAGCGTGAACACGCAGGAGGACAGGCCCTGCGGCACGTCATTCTGCAATTCCAGCGCGTCGTCGAAATCATCGTAGCCCATGACATAAAGGATCGGTGCGAATGTCTCGGTCTTCACGGTCGGGGTCTGGCCGGGCATTTCGACGATGGCGGGCTCCATGTAGACACCTGCGGGCACGCCCTCGGTTACGCGATCGCCGCCAAAGACCGTGCCACCTTCGCCTTCAGCCGCATTGAGCGCAGCGGTCATCGCGGCACTAGCGGCCTCGTCCACCAGCGGCCCGATCAGGGTGCCTTCGGCCATCGGATCGCCGATGGGCAGACCGGCATAGGCTTTCTTCAGCCGCGCGACCAACTCCTCGCGGATCGAGTTGTGCACGATCAGGCGACGCAGCGTGGTGCACCGCTGGCCCGCCGTGCCGACAGCCGAGAACACAATCGCCCGCACCGCCATTTCCAGATCGGCCGAGGGGCCAACGATCATCGCATTGTTGCCGCCCAGTTCCAGAATGCACTTGCCGAAGCGTTGCGCGACGATGGGCGCAACCGCGCGGCCCATGCGGGTGGAGCCGGTGGCGGAGATGACCGGGACGTCTTCGCTGGCGACCAAAGCCTCACCCAGCGCGGCACCGCCGATCAGGGTCTGCAACAGGCCCTCGGGCGCATCGCCGAACCGGGCCAGCGCGCGTTCGAAAATCTTCTGGCAGGCCATCGCAGTCAGCGGCGTTTTCTCGGACGGTTTCCAGATCACCGGATCGCCGCAGACCAGCGCCAGCGCCGCGTTCCACGACCACACCGCAACCGGAAAGTTGAAGGCCGAGATCACGCCCACCGGACCCGCCGGATGCCATGTCTCCATCATCCGGTGGCCGGGGCGTTCGGATGCAATGGTCAGGCCGTAAAGCTGACGCGACAGACCCACGGCGAAGTCGCAGATGTCGATCATCTCCTGCACTTCGCCCAGACCTTCAGATGTGATCTTGCCCGCCTCCCAGCTGACCAGCGCGCCCAGATCGTCCTTGGCGGCGCGCAGTTCTTCGCCCAGCAGGCGGATCAACTCACCCCGGCGCGGGGCCGGAACAACCCGCCACGCCTTGAAGGCCGATTTGGCGCGGGCAAAGACAGCCTCCATCTCGGCCACGGGGGTTTCATGCACCTCGGCCAGCACGCGACCATCAATGGGTGAGGTCACTTGCAGGCTGCCGCCGGTCAACTCCGCCGCAGTCAGGTCGAGTTTTGCAAGGGTGGTGTCCGCGCTCATCACAACGTCTTTCATGTCTCAGGCCGCCTTGTTTTGTGGGGTTACGTCACCGGCGCGATAGAGCCGGCCAAATTCGGTGTTCAGGAAATCGGCAAGCTTCACCTGCTCTTGCCGGACAAAGCCTTTTGCGGGCAGAACGCCGGTACGCATCAGGTCGACAACGCCCAGAACGCCTGCGGCGGTGGTGACCTGAATGGCGCTCCAGACCTGTCCGTTGATCTCGCGCGCGAAAGATTTGTTGATCAGGGATTTTTCGCGCAGCGATCCGTTGATCATGCCCTTGGCGGTGCAATAGACCAGCACCACATCCTGATCGGTGCGCGGCAGGGCGGATTCGAAGATCTCTTTCAGCAGGTCGCGGCGGCGTTCCAGTCCCAGATCGTGCAACAGCAGCTTCAGGATTTCGCGATGGCCCGGATAACGGATCGAGCGGTAGGACACTGCACGCGCCTTGCCCTCCAGCGTTTCGGGCAGGGTGCCCAACCCGCCCGAGGTGTTGAAGCATTCGTATTCCACTCCGTCATGGCCCAGAACTTCGTAGTCCTCTAGCGGGGCGGTCTTGACCCGCTCGCCGTTCACGATGGCATCGCACGGGTTGCAGTATTCATTGATCAACCCGTCCGTGGACCATGTCAGGTTGTATTTCAGCGCATTGGTCGGATAGAGCGGCAGCGCACCGACCCGCATGTGCAGGCTGTCGATCTGATCGAACTCAGCCGCCAGCGATGCCCCCGCGATGCCGACAAAGCCCGGCGCCAACCCGCATTGCGGCATAAAGGCAGTTTCGCTGTCTGCCGCCAAATCGCGCACGGCGTTGGTTGCGGCCACATCCTCGGTCAGATCAAAATAATGCGCCCCGGCGGCCTTGGCAGCGGCGGCGATGGCGGGCGTCAGGAAAAACGGGGCCGCAGAGATCACCGCATCGAACCCGGCCAGACCCTGCGCCAGACCCGCGTCGTCGCTGGCGTCGATCTGTTTGGTCGCGATGCCCATCCGGGCAATCTCGGCCAGTGCTTTCAGGTCGTGATCCGCGACCGTGACATGATAATTGGGCGATCCCTTCAGCAACGTGGCAATCATCTGCCCGATCTTGCCAGCCCCAACAACGCAAACATTCCAAGACATTGCGTGCCTCCTCTTACTGGTTTTCTTTGAAGATGGCTGAAAACTCCGTCGTTTTGCAGGGTCAATCTTGACGAAACAGGCGTTATTGCCGTCATTATGATGGTAAAATGGGATAAATGACAGAACTCCCCTCATTTCACAGCGGCCCACAGTCTGATCCCGCGCCGGTCAACTGCATCGGTGATTTTTGTTTTAGAATAGGATACTGTGCAGGCTATTGGGCCGTTTTGTTCGCTGTATTTGCAGCAGGAATCCGGCCCGACCAGCGCAAGACATATCGACGGACGGGTCGTATTGCTGTTTGGCCCGAAGAACTCCGCACCCGATTTCAACACGCTGCGCTGGTTGATTGACGCTATTTGCGACACACTTCAGGGGGGATAACAGTCGTGTCTACAGATCAAATCAACGAGTCGAGAAGCTTTAACCCAACCGATGCAGACCTGAGCCTGATTTACGCCGTCATACCCGGCGATGGCGTGGATGTGGACCCAAGCGCGATCAAGCCGTATTTCGAGTTCATCGAAGTGACCGCGAACACGGTTCTGCCCGCACATGGCATGTATGTGGTGCTGCGCGGCAGCGTTCAGTTGCGCCAGAACGGCACCCCGTTGGCCAGCGCCGATGTCGGCGATTACTTTTACGAGGAACATCTTGAGATTTCCGATATCCCCGTCAGCCTGGAAGCGCTGGCGTTGGACGGGACCCGGCTGGCCTATCTGTCGAGCGCGAACTGGAAACAGATACCGGCAGACATCCGCAAGCCGTGTATCGGCAAGATGTTCGGCGATCTGGTCAATGTTCACTTGCACGAGTTTCAGCAACCGATCAATTGCTGCAGCGTCACCGCCGCCGCGCTGAGCATGTCGGCGCTGGGGTTCAGCTGCGAGGTCAACGACATTTTCCGCGAATGCGCGCTGCCCTCGTCCTTTGTGGTCAATGACGGGATTTCGCTGGGCGAGTTGTTCGATGTCGCCTGCACCTATATCTACTCGCAAGGGCTGCGGGACCGGGTGCAGGTTCAGGCCTATTTCATGGATGAAGACCGGACGGACGTGCAGAAACTGCTGGACGCCATCGCTGAATCCAACCGTTTTGGCGGCGATAACGACATTCTGGTGGCGAACTTTCAGGTCGGCGTGGCCCATGGCAAGGACAACATGCCCGGCGGCCACTTTGCCATCATCGCCAAGTGCAATCCCAGCACCGGTCTGGTGCATATGATGGATGTGCACCCCGAGAAATACGGCAAGCTGTGGGTCACAACCGCCACCCGGCTGTGGGAGGGGATGTCGGACCGCGACGGAACTTCGATGCGATCACGCGGCATTCTGCGCTTTTCGGCGCGCGCGGCGGTCAAAACCCATCTGCAGACCTTCGATCAGCCGTGCAACTATATCGACCCCACCAACTATATGGCCGAAGATCCCAAGAAACGGCGCAACCTGTTCCGCCGTGCCAGCCCGAACATGAACAGTCTGGGTGTTCTGGTGGAAAGCCTCGCCATCCACGGCGACCATCAGGTGGATGAGGATAAGCTGCTGCGCCTGACCGGCTCGTCGTTTCAGGATGCCGTCAGCCGGGTGGCCACCGCCGAAGAAATGCACGACATGGCCCATAAATACCTGAGCCAGTCCGAAGACACCCATCTGGACAGTACCTACCACAGCTTTGCGACCCGGGACGACACGGCGATCCAATCCGCCGAGGATTGGTTCAAATCCCACCTGCAAAGCCTGAAAGGCGACAAGAAGCGCCACCTGATGATCAATATCGACTTCAACCGCGTTCTGGGGTCCAAGGCCATTCACCGGCCGAAAAAGGTGTTTCTGGAAACGGCGCTGCTGGAGGAGTTCTGGTGCCTGTGCGTTGACTATGACGAAGCATCCGATCTGGTGACGATCGTGGACATGAGCCCCGCAACCTCGCAAGTGTGGCAGGCCCCGCGCGGCCACATCTTCCGCGGCCTGCGCTTTGTCGAAAGCCCCGAACTGCTGGTCATCGCCGAGGTCGACCCGCCGGAAGACCCCAACGATGTGGCATCCCTGATCGAAAACAACACGGCGGTGCTGTTTTACGAGGATGAGGACCCGATGTCCTACATGCTCAAAAGCGTTATCTCGAATATCGGCGCAACGGATGTGGTGCTGGTGAATGTCGCCGGGCGTGATCCCACCGCTCGCAAAATGCGGCGCGATCTGGCTGCCATCGCGGGTAAAGTCTCGGTGCCCTATCTGTTTTTCGACAAGAAGTGCATCAGCAAGCGGAACGACCTGCAGGATATCCTCGACATGGTTGACGAAGGCATCCTTCAGGACCGGATGCGCGAGGCCAATCTGGCGGTATCCGCGCGCGCGGAATCGCCCAGTCTGGACAAGAACATCTTCGGCTATCCCAAGGGCGGTCTGACTGACGCCCCCACCGGGCGGCGCAATATCCTGCTCTGCGCCTGCGGGTCGTCGGCGGCGGACAAAATCCCGACGCTGGTCGAAAGGATCACCGATGCCGGGCATAACGTGAAGCTGATCCCGTCGGTGTCTGCCGAGAAGTTTTTCAGGGATTTCGGTGAAAAACGCATCGCCGCGCGGGTCGGGCCGAATGACTATTACCGCGACGATGACGAATGGAACTTCCGCTATATGAAGTTCGACATGCCGGTGCGCGCCTCGCATCTGGCGCTGTGCGACTGGGCCGATTGCGTGATCGTGGCCCCTGTCACCTGCAACACCATGGGCAAGATCGCCAACGGGATCGCGGACAACCTGCTGACCTCGATCTTTGTCGCCTGGCAGTACCGCAACAAGCCGGTGATCCTGTGCCCGGCTTGCAATACCAACATGTGGAACAATGTCACCACGCAGAACAATGTCGAAAAGCTGCGCAGGCTGGGGGTCGATCTGGTCGGACCCCGGAAAGGGCGGCTTTCGAACGGCATGATGGGCATCGGGATGATGGCCCTGCCAGATCAGATCATGGATGTGCTGGAAGAGGCTCTGGAAGAATTGGAAGACCACGAGCACAACATCTGCCGCTGGGCGCAGGAGGCCGCGGCCTCGGACACGTTCGACAAGTGGAAGCCGGTCTTTGATGCCTTGGATAACGGCGTGGCGGGCGTGGACATCGTGGACGATCAGAACGGCGACACGCTGCTGCACTACGCGGCAGGCGGCGAAGGCGAGTTGAACGAGAATGACGAGGAAGGCTGCAACATTCTGGGCAAGCCGGATCATCAGGCCGCGAAAGAGCTGATCAAACGCGGCATCAACGTCAACGCCACCAATGATCACGGCTTTACCGCCCTGCACGTGGCGGCGATGAACAACTCACCCGGAATGGTCGAGCTGTTGCTGTCGGTCGACGGTGTCGATGCCTCGTCCTGCCTGCAGTTTGTCGAAGACACAAAATATGACGCGGATGTCCGGATACTGGATGAAATCCACGACATGCTTAAGGCCTGGGCGCAGGCCAATTCGGTGCCACCGCCTGAACCGGAAGACAGCGGCGTCGATCTGGTGCGTGATCGCGAGAAGACGTACCTCTATTTCACCTATGGCTCGCTCAAGAAAGGCTTCCCGAACCACGCGGCCCATGCCGAGGTGCTGAGCGATTTCGTGGGTGAGGCGACGACCCGCCAGCCCATGCCACTGATCGTTCCCAATGAACCCTATTGCGACAACCCGAACTGCGACTACCTGCATCGCATGGCCACGCTGGTCGGTCAGAAAGGCCGGGGCAAGCAGATCCGGGGCGAGGTGTATCGCGTTAGTTCCTCGGGCCTGAAAGAGCTGGACAAGCTGGAAGGGTTTCATGGCCCGGGCTCGCCGGACAACGTATATATCCGCAAGCGCATCAACGTGATGATCGGCGATGTGAAGAAGCCCGCCTATGCCTATGTGATCGCCCACCCCGAGAAGTATCTGGGTGAGTTGGAAAAAGGCGCCTCGCAAGTGGTCGCGGAATATACGCTGGACATGGCAACCGGCACCCTGAAAGAGGGGCGCGAGGCCAAGGTCTAGCCGCCTGCCTCAAGGCCCAAGAACTCGGCCCCGTGGTCGGGTTCTTCCTTCAGGCTCAGGTTATAGGCGGTGATCGCCACCATGCACAGCAGGACAAAGGGCCAGAACCCGGCCTTGGGGATCAGGTTGTCCTTGTAGTGGATGATGCGCAGCGCGGGCGCGGCGTCGGATGCGAATAGATAGGTGTTCACCGATACCGCCAGCAGCAGGAAATACATCAGGAAGAAAAACGATTCCATGTAGATCACCGGTGAGCCCGCAAACCCTTCGCGCAGTTGCACATGGGCCAGCAGGATCACAAAGAACAGGACCGAGCAGGTGCCGATCACGCTTGAGGTGTTGAAATTGTGCCTCTCGATCAGCCCTTCGCGGCGGGTGACGGTCATCACCGCGCCGAACAGCAGCATGGTCACCACGATCAGCGGGATCATGTGCACGATGAAGGCGTTGGCGAAGTTGCGCTTGATGACGAAGTTATAGTGCAGCTCGGGCGCGTTGGTTTTGAAACCGTTCTGGCTGATCCCCAGCGTGGTATCCAGATCGGATAGTTTATAGTCGAAATAGGTATTCTCACGCTCCCACGTGCCCATGACGATCTGATTGTCGATGCCGAAAATGTCCTTTGGCCCGGTGGCCGGATAGGCGGCGAAATCCGGGATCAGCGCAACCTCGAGGTCGAACGGCGCAGGCCAGAACCGCACCCAGACGGTTTTGTGGTCAAACGGATAGCTGGTGTAATCAAAGCTCTGGCGCAGGGTCTGCTCAAAGTACCAGCCGATCAGTTCCCCCTGAGGCTGGGGCATCCGGTAGACCTCTTCGATGGTGCCATTGGCGGCATCGACCGCCTCGGGCAGGATAAATCCGATCTCTCCGACAGCGGGCTTGATCGCGTCATGCACGCCGTCCTCGTAATGCTGCCAGATATAGCCGCTGACGCGAATGTCGCTGGCCCGGACGAATCCGAAGGACTTGATGAATATCCCTGTTCTAACCCGGTAATCCGGCGGGGTGTCGAGCGAGGCCAGATACCGGTCTACCAAAGCCTGATCGTGCAGTTGCGTCGGGTCGCCTTCAAAATGGTTCAGATCAACCCACAGCTTGAATAGCAGACCCGCAAAGCCCAGCGTGACGAGGATGGAAATCAGCCAGACCTTCTTTTCTACGCTCATAGGCCCCTGGCTCCCGGATCAGGTGATCAGAAAATCCACACGCCCCAGCAGGGATTGGGTGATGCCCATCTCATCGAATCCGGCCTGCAACGCGGCGAAATCGTCGTGGGACGACGGGGCGATGTTGCGTTGCCCGCTTTCCGCCAGCAGCCGCGTCTGCCGGATCGACAGATCGACCATCGGCAGGGGTTCACCGGCGGTGAACTGCGCCAGCCCATCCGCATACTGCAGGGCCGCATCCCAGTCCTGACGCGCCAGCATGACGGCGCTGGCATCGGGGTAGAAATGCAGGTGGCTGTGGCCGACGCTGCCCTCGGCAATGATCTCGGCCCCAAGCTTCAGCAGGCGATCCTGTTCGCCCCGGTCAGCCTCGGCCATCGCCAAGGCCGACAGCGCCTTGGGGCCCACGAAATTGCGACCATGTTCCAGCGCGATCTCAACCGCTTGGCGTCCGGTTTCGCGCGCCGCGTCCATCTGCCCGGCATAGACCTGCGTGCGGGCCAGATGTTCCAGCGCCTGCGCCTCGAGCCGTTTGGCCCCGACGCGGTTGGCGATCTCGGCAGAGACCCGGAACGAGTCCAGCGCCTGATCCACCTCGCCCAGAAAAGTCTGCGCGACCCCCAGACAGGTCTGGGCGACGCATTCCGGGATGAACGCGAAGTATTTCTGAGACACCTCAATGGATTCATTCGCATCCGCCATGCCCTGCCGCACATCGCCGGTATAGCTGCGCGCCACGCTGAGATTGTGCAGGTTTGCCGCCAGATCGCGTACCAGCCCCTTTTCCCGCGCCCGTTCAACGGCTTGCGTGTAGAACCCGGTCGCGGTCTGCATGGTGGCGTTCATGAAATTGGCGTCGCCAAAACCGCTGAGCGCGCCGACCTCAAGCCGGGCCGATTCCAGCTTGCGCGCCAGCGACAGCGCGCGTTCGTTGGCCTGCAACGCCTCTTCGACGCGGCCCAGCGGGAAGTAGACATTGCCCCGTACGTAGTTGATCTGGGCCACATCCCGTTCCGAGCCACAGCGTTCTGCCGCAGCCTCGGCGGTATCCAGCGCCTCGAGTGCCGCCTGATAGAGGCTCGCCTGCCGCGCGGCCTGTGCCAGTCCGATATGGGCGCGGCTGATCTGCTCGTCGGTCTCGGCGTGCTGGGCGGCATCCTTGAACTCGGTCAGCGCCTCATCCGACAGGCCTTGCAGCCGGTGCGCTTCCCCCCGCGCGCAGAGCAGATCAAACCGGACACCAGTCGGTGAGGGCAATTCCAATGCGCGCTCGATCAGCGGGCCTGCATCTTCGAACTGAAAACTCTGGATCAGGTTTTCAGCCGCTTCCAGATAGGCCTGCGCCGCAGTGTTCGACCCGGCCCGGTCCAGATGGCGCGCCCGCAGGGTGGCATCGCGATCCTCGAACCACTTTGCCGCCTGCCGATGTAGACGCGCGCGTTCGGATTTGACCAGCGTGGCATAAGACCCGTCCCGGATCAGCGCATGGGCAAACATCAGATCGGCATCCGCCTCGCGGATCAGGGCCGAGCGGATCAGGTTGGTCGTGTCCAGATGCCCTTCGCCCAATGTGAAATTCAGAACCTCGGGCGAGAACCGCTGCCCCAGGACCGAGGCCGCTTGAATAGCAGTCCGGCTTTTGCGATCCAAAGCGTCCAGACGGGATTGCACGATGCCCTGAATACTGCCGGGCACGCTTTCCCGTTTCAGCACATCTATGTTGCGCAGAAGCTGTTCCAGAAACAGCGGGTTGCCACCGGCGCGTTCGACGCAGGCGTCCAGCAGTTCGGGGTCAATGCCGGTGAATTCCTCGACCAGCCGGCGGGCCTGGTCTTCGCCCATCGGGGCCAGTTCCAGCTTCGAGATCAGCGCCCCGTCCGTGCCCATTTGCCAGTCGCGGTCAATCGGATCGCCCTCGACCCGGCTGGTCATCAGCAGAACACAAGGCAGGTCCCGCGTTGCGGCAGCGATATGGGAACAGGCGGTCAGGATATCGGGCGAGGCCCAGTGGATATCCTCGATCTGGATCAGCAGTGGCGACTCCTGACTGCGGCTGGACAGCAGCTCGTCAATCACCTGACGCCGCCCCCGCAGCCGCGCCTTGTTGTCCATCGCCGCATAGACCTCGGCCAGTCCGGGGTCCTGTTCCAACTCCAGCAAGGCATTCAGATGCGCTGCGCTTGAGGGGCTGACCCAGCCCTTGGCGATGGCGTCCTTCGCCACCGCCGCGCCAGTCGCCGCATCGTCCGAGGGGTCCAACCCAAGGATGCTGCGCGCCACGGACTGGATGGCCGAATGCCCCTCACGCGCGCCGAAATCCATCACAACACCGTTGTGGGTGGAATAGGACAGGCTTTGCGCCATCTCGGCCACCTGCTCGGACAGGTGGGTTTTGCCGATACCCGGTTCACCCAGAACGATATGGACCTCGCCCTTACCATGGCGCTGGCAGCGCTCGAACGTGGCCGAGAACAGCGAGAGTTCCCGCTCACGCCCGATGAACCTGTGCCGCCGGGTGCGGATATTGCGGGCCAGCCGGTCCAGCCGCCAGACCTCAACCGGATCATTCAGCCCCTTTATCGGCTTGGTGCCAAGGGTTTCCCCAACGAATAAGGGGCCCAGCGCGCGCTGGATATCATGCGAAACCAGCGTTTCACCTGCGGCGCAGATATCCGTCAGCCGCGAGGCCAGGTTCACCCCGTCTCCGGTGACGGTGTATTCCGTATGGGCCTGACTGCCGGTGGTGCTGGCGATGACCTGCCCGGAGGCAATGCCGATATGGCACGACAGCGGGCGGCTGAGCGAGGGCAGAACCGCATGAATATCCAGCGCCGCCCGCGCTGCCCGTTCGGTATCGTTGGTGTGCGAGATCGGCGCGCCGAACACCGCCATCACCGCGTCGCCGATATGTTTGTCGATCCGCCCGCCGTATTTTTCGACAACGCTGTCGACCTTGCCGAAGAAGTCGTTCAGCAATTCGTGCAGGTCTTCCGCGTCCAACTCGCTGGACAGTTTGGTGAACCCTACCAGATCGGCAAACATCACCGTGACCTGCCGCCGGGCCGGTTCCAGAGCGGCCTCGGGCGCGGTCCCAGCTTCCCCGGCGCTTTTTTCCAGTTCGGCAATCGCGCGCAGCAACCGCCGACGATCGCCGACAGCCGTTACCCCAATTTCGATCAGATCGTCGCCCGTCAAATCGGGCAGAATTTCAAAGTCGATCTTATTCTCTAAAAAAGCTTGCGCGTAGTCAGACAATCCGTGCGCGCTCAGCCATCCCCCAAGGTCCTGAGACATGTCGCCCCTCTGAAGTCCCCAGCTTCAAGGCGCAACCTAGCACAGCAAAACCCGCCGAGTCTGCATGTAGTGAATAAATTAATGTTTTTGATCAGAGTTATTATCGGGAAAGCCCCACCAAGGGCGAGGCTTTCCGTCAAGGTATTGAAATCAGACCGTCGCCCCTTTCAGGCGAATAGCGGTGCCGAGGCTACCGGCGCAGACGCCGACGATGATGGCGATCAGCAGTTCCAGCGTTTCCACATGGGCGAACTGGAAGCCGGCAAAAACCAGCGTCTCGAACACGCCGACCAGCCCGCCCAGCAGGGCACCCAACCACAGCTTGCGGGTCATCATGCCCAGCGCCAGACCCAGAATGCCCGGCAGGCTGATCACATTGCCGCCGATGGTTCCAAGAATATCAAGCATACCGCGCCCTCTCTTACTCGGTCCGTGTGGCCAGGAATGACCGGATTTCGTCGCTGCCTGCCGCGGCCTGTTGCTGCAGCGGGGTATCGGCCTTGCCGTTCAGCGCTTCGGTGACGTTCTGGTATTCTTCCAGATAGTTGGGCGGCAGGCTGTGGGCGATGCCCTGGTGGCAATCGATACAGGTCATGTTTTCGTCAATCGCGCGCTGATGTTCCGATGCGGCGCGGGTTTCCTGAATGGTGAAATCCATATAGTCGAAGTTGTGGCAGTTCCGGCATTCCCGGCTGTCCGATGCTTTCATCTTCTTCCATACGGCCGAGGCCATGCTCAGACGGTGATCCTCATACTTTTCGGGCGTGCTGATGGTGCCTGCCAGTTCGTGATAGACATCTTTGACCGCCATGATCTTGGCCTTGATCTTGTGGTTCCATTCATGCGGCACGTGGCAATCGGAACAGATCGCGCGCACGCCCGAGTGGTTGTTGTAGTGAATGGTCTCGCGGTATTCGCCCAGATTGGTTTCCATCGTGTGGCACGAGGTGCAGAATTCCTCGGTATTGGTCAGTTCCAGCGTCCAGTGGAACCCGCCCCAGAACAGGATACCGGCCAGAAAGCCCGCAAGGATCAGGAAGCCAGAGCTGAACGCAACCGCCGGGGTCCAGATCCAGGTCCAGAGGCGGCCAATCCAACCGCGTTTTTCAGGGGAGTCTGCCATATCGGTGCTCCTTTCAGATTAGCGTTGGATCAGTTGTCGTGGGACGGTTGAAAGACGTTTTCGACCAGCGGTGGCGCGTCGGCCTGCGGCACGTGGCACTGGTTGCAGAAATACCGGGTCCCCGCGATCTGATCCAGTTCGCGCCCCTCGCGGTCCAGATAGTGGGTCATCGACAGGGTCGGCGCGTTGCGTTCGCCTGCTTTGGTCCAGTCATGGCACGACAAGCACTGGTTGGCGCGCACGTCGATCTGGTACTGCTCGATCGAATGCGGGATCAGCGGCGGTTGCTGACGGTAGTTGCGGACAATGCGCCCCTCAACATTCTTGTGGATTTCATGCAGAGGGATGGCCTCGTCCACATCGGCGCCTCGCAGGGTTTCCACCTGGGCCGACTGCGCAAGGGCAAACCCACTCAGGAGCAAAACGGGGATCAGGGTTATTCCGCCTGTCACGATTGATATTTTCATCTTGGCACTCCCTTAGATAGGTCTGGCGGCGCGCCCGTCGGGCGCGGCAACTGAACGGATGGGTTCGGTGACGTGGTCGTCGAACCGGTGAGTA
This sequence comes from Ruegeria sp. F11, assembly GCF_056533855.1. Lineage (NCBI taxonomy): Bacteria > Pseudomonadati > Pseudomonadota > Alphaproteobacteria > Rhodobacterales > Roseobacteraceae > Ruegeria > Ruegeria sp. F11. The sequence goes on from NZ_JBQFOW010000016.1 coordinate 56,976, forward strand.
AAGGTGAAGACATCGACCGCGCAGACGTCGATGCAGCGGCCGCAATTGGTGCAGTCGGGCGACAGGATCAGCGGGGTGCTGTCCCCCTTGCCCTTCAGCGCGGGTGAGATGACGTGGTTTTCCGGGCAGACCGCATAGCAATCCATGCAATCGTCACAGGCCGAGCGGTCGGTCGCGCTGACCCGCAACATCGCTTTGTGGCCCACCAGCCCGTAGAACGCGCCCACCGGGCAGAGATGGCCGCACCAGCCATGGCGCGCGACGAACAGGTCAAAGACGAAGATCGCGGCGATCATGGCCCAGACAAAGCCCATGCCAAAGATCAGCCCGCGATGCAGCATGGTGATCGGGTTCACCAACTCCCACGCGATAACGCCGGTCAAGCCGGATACGATCAGGACGGTGGCCAGTATCCACAGGCGGGTGCCGCGTTTCGGCTGCCAACCTTTGGGCAGGTCCAGCTTGCGGTGCAGCCAGTGCGCCGCATCCGTCACCGGGTTGATCGGGCAGACCCAGGAACAATAGACCCGCCCTCCGATCAGCGCGTAAGCCACCAGAACGATCAGCCCGCCAATCAGCGCGGTCAGTTCCGGCCAATGCCCGGCGACCGCACTTTGGGACAGGATGAACGGGTCAGTCAGCGGCAAGACGCCCAGCGTCAGAGACCCGGCCAGTGTGCCCTGCACGATCCAGATGCCAAACCAAGGCCCCAGCAGGAACAGGGCCAAAAAGAACAGCTGACTGGCGCGGCGCAGCAGCAGGTATTTATGCGCCCCGAGCCAGCCCTTGGCCTCGATAGCCTCCTGCCCCACGGGCATGTGGGTGCGGATACTCATTGTCCTACCCCCGGCAAGCTATAGCCCGGTTCAAACCCGCCCGGCGCGGCCAGATTGTCGATGCCCGGTCCCGGCAAACGGTCGGGCAGGTCGATGATGCCATCGACCAGCGGCGCGCCTTTGGCTGCTTTCTCTTCCCAGCCTTTGCGATAGTGATCCGCGCTGGAGCCTCGGGCCAGACGGGTGGGCAGAACCTTGATGGCCGCTTCCGGCAGAACGCAGCTTTTCTCGCACATGCCGCAGCCGGTGCAGCGGTCGGCATGGACCGTGGGAATGAACAACGCGTGATGGCCCGACCGGGCGTTATGCGCGGTTTCCAGCGTGATCGCTTCGTCAATCACCGGGCAGACGCGGTAGCAGACGTCGCAGCGCAGGCCGAGGAAATTCAGGCAGTTCTCCTGATCGACCAGAACCGCCACGCCCATCTCGGCGTCGTCGATATTGTCCAGACCGGGGTCCAGCGCCCCGGTCGGGCAAGCGGCGACGCAGGGAATGTCGTCACACATCTCGCAGGGCACATCGCGGGCGGTGAAATAGGGCGTTCCGGTCGCCGCAGACTCCGACCCTAATTCAGCCAGTTTCAGCGTGTCGTAAGGGCAGTCCCGCACGCATAAACCACATCGGATGCAGGCCGACAGGAACTCTTTCTCGGGCAAGGCACCGGGCGGGCGCAATGCCTCGGCGGGCAGGGCGCGGGCGTCGCGGGCCAGATAGGCCAGCAACGATCCGGCGACCAGGCAACCGCCCGCCGCGCGCGCCGAATCCTGCAGGAAACGACGCCGTTGCGGCGAAAGAGGTCTAGCGGCAAGGGACATGGGGACTACCTTTGCGATCCTTGCCGATTACGCGCGCTCGACCTTACAGGCGCATTTCTTGAAGTCGGTCTCTTTCGACAGCGGGCAGGTTGCGTCCAGCGTCAGCTTGTTGGTCAGCTGATGTTCATCGAACCACGGCATGAAGACCAGACCGCGCGGCACCTTGTTCCGCCCACGGGTCTCTACCCGGCTGGTGACATCGCCACGGCGGGTGGACAGAACGATCTCTTGCCCGCGCCGCAGACCGCGATCCTCGGCGTCCTGCGGATGCATATAGACAACCGCATTCGGGTAAGAGCGGTGCAGTTCCGGCACCCGGCGGGTCATCGAGCCCGAGTGCCAGTGTTCCAGCACACGACCGGTGCAGAGCCACAGATCGAAGTCCGCATCCGGTTCCTCGGCCGCCGGTTCGTAAGGCGCAAAGATGATGTTCGCCTTGCCATCCGGCTTGCCATAGAACTGCACGCCCGCCCCGGCCTCGACATAGGGGTCATAGCCTTCGCGGAAACGATAGAGCGTTTCCTTGCCGTCCACGACCGGCCAGCGCAGGCCGCGGGCCTGGTGGTACACATCAAACGGGGCCAGATCGTGCGCATGGCCGCGACCGAATTCGGCGTATTCCTCGAAAAGGCCTTTCTGCACGTAGTAGCCAAAGTGCTCGGATTCGTCATTGTCGAACCCTTCGGCGGTTTCCGACAGCGGGTATTTGTCGATCACACCATTGGCGAAGATCACGTCATACATGGTCTTGCCGCGATGCTCGGGCATGGTGGCCAGCAATTCCTCGCCCCAGACCTCTTCCACGGTGAAGCGTTTCGAGAACTCCATCACCTGCCAGACATCCGACTTGGCCTCACCCGGAGCCTTCACCTGCTGACGCCAGAACTGGGTGCGGCGTTCGGCGTTGCCATAGGCGCCTTCCTTCTCGACCCACATGGCGGTGGGCAGGATCAGGTCGGCGGACACGGCGGTCACGGTCGGATAGGGGTCCGAGACGGTGATGAAGTTTTCGGGGTTGCGGTAGCCGGGATAACCTTCTTCGTTGATGTTCGGCGCGGCCTGCATGTTGTTGGTGCACTGCACCCAATAGGCGTTCAGATCGCCATCTTTCAGCTTGCGGTGCTGCAATACGGCGTGGAAGCCGGGCTTGGCCGGGATGGTGCCTGCGGGCACGTTCCAGGCGGTCTCGCAAATCTCGCGGTGCTTGTCGTTCATCACCACCATGTCGGCGGGCAGACGGTGGGCAAAGGTGCCGACCTCACGCGCCGTCCCACAGGCCGAGGGCTGACCGGTCAGCGAAAACGGCGAGTTGCCGGGTTCCGAGATCTTACCGACCAGCAGGTGCACGTTATACATCAACGAGTTCACCCAGGACCCGCGGGTGTGCTGGTTGAAGCCCATGGTCCACAGGCTCATGACCTTGCGGTTGGGGTCGGCATATTGCTTGGCCAGACGTTCCAGCTTGTCAGCCGGAACACCGGACAGTTCCGAGGTGTATTCCAGCGTGTATTTCGAAACCGCCTCGGCATATTCCTCGAAGCTGATCGGTTCCATCTTGCCGACATTGGGGTTTTCGGCGGCTTCCTGCAGCGGATGATTGTCGCGCAGGCCATAACCGATATCGGTGGCGGTTTTGGTGATGTTGACGTGGTTCTTGACGAATTCCTCGTTCACCGCGCCATTCTGGATGATGTAATTGGCGATATAGTTCAGGATCGCCAGATCGGTCTGCGGCGCAAAGACCATGCCATTGTCGGCCAGCTCGAACGAGCGGTGCTCGAAGGTCGACAGCACGTGCACCTCGCAGCCTGGTTTGGTCAGGCGTGTATCGGTCAGGCGCGACCACAGGATCGGGTGCATCTCGGCCATGTTCGAACCCCAGAGCACAAAGGTATCCGCGTGCTCAAGGTCGTCATAGCAGCCCATCGGCTCATCAATGCCGAAGGTGCGGATAAAGCCCACAACGGCGGATGCCATGCAGTGCCGCGCGTTGGGGTCGATGTTGTTCGACCGGAAGCCTGCTTTCATCATCTTGGCGGCAGCATAGCCTTCCCAGACGGTCCACTGGCCCGAGCCGAACATGCCCACACTGCTTGGGCCTTTCTTGGCCAGCGCTTCTTTCCACTTGGCGGCCATGACGTCGAACGCTTCGTCCCACGACACCGGCTCAAACTCGCCATTCTTGTCGTATTCGCCGTTGGTCTTGCGCAGCAGCGGGGTAGTCAGACGGTCCTTGCCGTACATGATCTTGGACAGGAAATAGCCCTTGATGCAGTTCAGGCCCCGGTTCACCGGTGCGTCCGGGTCGCCCTGTGTGGCCACGACGCGGCCATCCTTGGTGCCGATCAGCACCGAGCAGCCGGTGCCGCAGAACCGGCAGGCGGCCTTGTCCCAGCGGATGTCGGGGTTGCCGATCTGCGCACTGGCCTGACCTGTGGCCATGGGAATACCCGCAGCCGAAGCGGTTGCGGCAGCCGCGGATGCCTTGAGGAAGGTACGGCGGGATTCAGATACAGTCATTGGACAGGCCTCCTGCTGGTCGGTTGGCTTGGAGCATTGGTGTGCGGAGACGTCTCCGCGAGTTCTTCGAAATGGTGGTAGGTGAGCGAGAGCGAGATCACCCCCGGGATCTGGTGCAGATCCATGATCGTGTCGGATGCCAGCCGCTCGGGCGTGTCTTCGACAACCACGACAAAGCGGCCATCATCGGCTTCGGCATGTACCTCAACCCCCCGCGTACCGGCCATGGCGGCGCGGGCCGAGTCGGTGCGATCCGGCGAGACATGGACAAGGCAGCCGCAGATATTCATTGGATCACTCCCGTTTGCGGATCGGTGACGCGCTGCAGGGACACGGCGCTGACGGGGCACACGCTGGCGCATCCGCCGCAGCCGGTGCAGGCGTCGGTGTCCAGTTCGGGCTCGGCGCGCCCGGCCAGTTGCAGCTTGAACCGGATGGCCCCCTGATCGCAGTTATCCTGACACAGACGACAGCTGACGCCGTTCAAAGACAAACAGTCCGAGGGCTGAACCGCCGCGCGCCAGGGCCACTCGGCCAGGCGGTCAACATCCAGCGCGCCCGTAGGGCAGGCCCGGGCGCAGTCACCGCAAAAGGTGCAGGCACCGTCATTGACCTGAAGTACGGGGAAATCGCTGTCATCGGCGAACAGGATGCCTTCGGGGCAGGCACTGACACAGTCACCACAGCCGGTGCATAGGTCGGAAAATCCGGCGCTGGCCGATCCCGGAGGACGCAAAACATCCGCATCCTCACGGAGCATACGAGCGCTCAAAAACGCGCGTCGTGTCGGCAGTTGATCCATTCGCGTGTAACCTGAGTCTAAGACTCATTATATCCCTTTTTTTTGACGCGTAGCATTATTTTAGATTAAGAGTTTTGACTTATGTCATGTGGCACGGGGTATTTTTTATCCGCGTCCAGGTCATCTGCCGCCGGTTGGTCAGTCAAATTTGCCCGACAGAATGTAGGCGCTGCAGGCCTTGGACAGGTCCCGGAACCGGGCGCGTTCCCGCATATACAGATAGACCTGCCGCTTGTCGGGCAGGTCGGCAATGGCCCGAAAGACCGCGCCACCCGGCCCGACCATTGCAACGGTTTGCGGCAGCACCGTCGCCCATTCCCCGGTTCTGACCATAGTGATCAGGGAATGAGTGTTGTGGATGGTGATCTCGGACCGGTCCAGCACCGCCTGAAATCCGGGCGATGCGATCAGGTCGCACAACGCGTTCCGCACAAACCGCGTCGTCAGCAGGTCTGCGATCCGGGGCGGTTCGGGGCGTGTGATCAGCGGGTGATCCGGCGCAGCAACCAGGCCGAACGGGTCCTCGAACAGTGGCACCGCCTGCACGCCGTTCAGCGCATGATGGCCGGACGCGATGCCGATATCGGCCCTGTCACCGGCCAGCGAATCCAGCACTTGCTGCGTGTCGGCATCGCGCAACTCGATCTTCACCCCCGGAAACCGGGCTGTCATGTGATCCAGCAGCGACGGAAACACCAGCGCGCCGACCGACGGCACCGAGACGATGCGGATCAGGCCATGCTCGGCCTTAGCCGCGGCCTCGATGGCCAAAACGGTCTGATCAAAGTCACGAACCTGCCGCAGCGCCAGATCGAACACCTGCTGCCCCAGCGGTGACAAGTGGTTCTTTCTTTCGCCCTCGAACAGCTTCTTGCCCAGATGATCCTCAAGCTGTTTCAGCGTCATCGACACGGCGGACTGGGTGCGACCCAGACGATCGGCGGCCTCGGCCAGAGTGCCGGTCTGGGCGACCGTACAGAAACAGCGCAGCATCTCAACTTTGATCGCCATATTTCAGATTTCCTGAAGTAAGCTAAAGTTCTTTGAGTTTGACTGATACGCTTTGCGGAATCCATCCTGTTTCTAACTGAACCTGTGCATTTGGGGCCTGACGTGACCAAACTGAACCTGATCGCCGGCGAATGGCTGGCGGGCGATGCTGAGATTGAAAACCGCAACCCCTCGGACCAGAGCGATCTGGTTGGCCTGTTCGCGCAAGCCAGCGCCGACCATCTGGACGCCGCGCTGGATCAGGCCCGGATCGCGCAGGCCGAATGGGCCGCCTATCTGCCCGAGCGCAAGCAGGCAGTGCTGATGAATATCGGCACCGAGTTGATGGCCCGCGCCGAAGAACTGGGAACGCTGCTGAGCCGGGAAGAGGGCAAACCACTGGCCGAAGGCAAGGGTGAGGTCTATCGCGCCGGTCAGTTCTTCACCTATTACGCCGCCGAATGCCTGCGCCAGATCGGCGAGAATGCCGACAGCGTCCGCCCCGGAGTCGAGATCGACGTGCGTCGCGAACCCGTGGGCGTGGTGGCGATCATCAGCCCGTGGAACTTTCCGACCGCCACCGCCTCATGGAAGATCGCGCCAGCGCTGTGTTACGGCAACGCGGTGGTGTGGAAACCTGCGAACCTGACCCCGGCCTCGGCGGTCGCGTTGACCGAGATCATCGCGCGGCAGGACATCCCCAAGGGTCTGTTCAGCCTTGTCATGGGCTCGGGGCGCAGCATCGGGCAGCGGCTGGTGGAAAGCCCAATGGTCAACGCGATTTCCTTCACCGGCTCGGTTCCGGTGGGCAAAGGCATCGCGGCGGCAGCGATCCAGAACCTGACCAAAGTGCAGATGGAGATGGGATCGAAGAACGCGCTGGCCGTGATGGATGACGCCGATCTGGATCTGGCGGTGACGCTGGCCTTGGGTGGGGCCTTTGGCGGGACCGGTCAGAAATGCACCGCATCCTCGCGCCTTGTGGTGCATGCGGGCATACACGATGCCTTTGTCGAGAAGCTGGTCGCGGGCGCGCAGGCGATGAAGGTCGGACATGCGCTGGAAGACGGCACCCAGATGGGGCCGGTTGTCAGCGCCCAGCAGTTGCAGGAAAACCTGGCCTATGTCGATCTGGGCCGGTCCGAGGGCGCGGAACTGGCCTGTGGCGGGCAACGGTTGGAGATGCCGCATGACGGGTTCTACATGTCGCCGGGCGTGTTCCTGAACACCACCAACGATATGCGCATCAACCGCGAAGAGATGTTTGCCCCCCTGACCAGCGTCATCAAGGTTGACAGCTATGATCAAGCGCTGAGCGTGGTGAACGACACCAATTTCGGCCTGACCTCGGGCATCGTCACTCAAAGCCTGGCCCGTGCCACCCATTTTCGCCGCAACGCCCGTACTGGCGTTGTCACCGTGAACCTGCCCACGGCGGGCACGGATTATCACGTGCCTTTCGGCGGGCGCGGTGACAGTTCCTATGGCCCGCGCGAACAGGGCAAGGCTGCAGCCGAGTTCTACACCACCGTCAAAACCGCGTATATCAGCGCCGGAACGCCGGTCTGATGCGTATTGACGGGCTGCAATACGCGAACTGGTCGGAAAAGATTTTCCGCCAACTGCGCGAGGGCGGCGTGGATGCGATCCATGTCACCATCGCCTACCATGAGAATTTCCGCGAAACCGTCCTGAATTTCGAAAAGTGGAACCGCTGGTTCGAACAATACCCGGACCTGATTATGAAAGGTCGCTGGGCCAGCGACATTGACGTAGCGCGCGAAACCGGGCGGACGGCGGTGTTCTTCGGGTTCCAGAACCCTTCACCCATCGAAGACGATATCGGGCTGGTGGAAATCCTGCACGATCTGGGCGCGCGGTTCATGCAGCTGACCTATAACAACCAGTCCCTGCTGGCGACCGGTTGCTATGAGGATCACGACACCGGCATCACCCGCATGGGCAAACAGGTGATCAAGGAAATGAACCGTGTCGGCCTTGTGGTTGACATGAGCCATTCCGCCGACCGCTCGACCATCGAGGCCGCAGACCTGTCCGAGCGTCCCATTGCGATCACGCACGCCAACCCGCATGACTGGGCCCCTGCCCTACGCAACAAACGCGACGCGGTGATCCGGGCGGTGACCGAACGGGGTGGGATGCTGGGCTTTTCGGTCTACCCTCATCACCTGAAGGACAAATCCGCCTGCGCGCTGGAGAGTTTCTGCGAGATGATCGCCCGCACCGCTGACAAGTACGGCGCACAGCATCTGGGGATCGGCACCGATCTGTGTCAGGACCAGCCTGACAGCGTGGTCGAATGGATGCGCGTGGGGCGCTGGACCAAGGAAATCGACTATGGCGAAGGTTCAGCCTCGGCCCCCGGTTTCCCACCGATGCCGGGCTGGTTTCAGAACAACCGCGACTTTGGCAATATCGAAGACGGATTGCGCGCTGTCGGCATGAGCGCCGACGAGGTCGCGGGTATAATGGGCGGCAACTGGTATCGCTTCTTCGCCGAAAACTTTGGACCGCAGGCCAAATGACCCTCAGCGGCGCACATATCCCCCGGCGCGATCCCGCGCAGGTGATGCGCCTGTCGCGACTGGGGTCGCTGCATCAGTGCAGGCTCAGCTTCATGCGGCAATTGACCCGGCGCATGGCCGATGAGCGCTGGACCTTCTCGCGCCCGGTCTTTGAGATTGATGCGCGTGGCGTCGGCCATGCCGTCTACACCGCGCAGGGGCCAGAGCGCGCCTATTCGCTGGTCGCCTTCGCCCATGATTTGCCGCCCGAACAACGCTCGGACCGCGTGATCGCCGAGGCGTGGGACGCGACCTTTGCCCTGTTCGATGGCGTGCCGACGACCGAGGATATCGACCGGCTGTCCCGAAACGTCCCGCTACAAGAGGCGGGTCGCGTTAGCGAACGCGAGTTGTCCTTGTCGCGCGCCAACCGCTCGGTCCGGTTGTGGGCGCATGTGGTGGACAGGTTGGCAGCTGGGCAGCAACCGGATTTGGACCAGATTTACAAGGTCGGGTACCTGATGCGGACCACCGCCGTGTACGGCTCGGGCAAGTTCGGGGCGGCGGATCGTGAAAAGATCGCGGATCGCCCGGAAACCAGCGCGCCGTTTCAAGCCGAGATGCTGTCGGTCTACCTGACCCGCACCTTCGTCCGCGATCTGGTGCAGCATATGGCCAGCGCCAAGGGCGGGGACAAGACCGCCGAATTGGCCCCCGACATCGCACGCTGGCTGGGGATCGGCAACTCCACCGGTCTGGGCATGGCCCCCTTCATCGTCAACCACCCGGTCCTGTTCAACAACTGGATCATGGCGCGGGAAGAGGCGATCTCGCGCGTGCGCTCGGTCGAAACAGCATCTGCTGCGGAGGCCCAGACGTTCCGGGACATCTTCAAGCGCTGCAAACTGTCGGTCTCGTGGTGGCAGTCCGAGCACCCGGTTCAGATCGAAAAACTGGCAGCGCTGAAGGCGGACCTGTCGGCAATCTCGGACTATCTCGACAGGGACAACCTGACCGAAAACCACCCCTGGGACCGGCTGGTGCGCTGGTCCGAAACGGCGCTGAGCCCCGAAGGGCAGGAGTTGATCACCTCGCTGATCTTAGAGCCCTATCCAGACCTTGTGGATGGTCTGGCAAGCTGCATGGCGGACACCCATTCCGGCGCGCAGGTGATTGATGGCACAATGGCGATCTCGGACCTGCGGGCGCTGATCCGGCAAAGCTTTGACTGGGCGCTGGATATGGACTGGGAGGCCCCCGGGAATTGCGCGCGAGCGTGGTATGTCTCGGAAGAAAAGCTGGAACCCAGACTGGGGGAACGGTTCGAGGAACCGATTGCCGACTACGAACAACCGCTAGCCCCTGCGCGGGATGCGGCTTTGGCCCACAAATGTCTAACCGGATGGGATGACAACGAACCGGTAGCCGCCTTCCTGCTGCGCCATCCCGAACACCGCCACACGGTCCGCCGCGCGCAGATGACCCCCTTCGCCCCTTATGGCGAGGTCCGCGACAACACGATCAGCGCCACCGTTTTGCCCATCGACATGCTGCGGGCCAAACTCTCTTTCTTTGGCGCGACGCATTTCGATCCCCGGTCGGATCGCTGGGTGCGCATCTGCATGTATTCCGGCGCGCCCTACCCAGAGGACCTGAGCCCTGAAAACGCCGATCTCTGGGTCTATCCCGAGGTCACACCATGAACTTTTCCCTGAACGAGGTCGAAGCCATGGCCAAGCGCGCCACCCGGGGCGCGGGCTATTCATGGGGCCTTGCAGAGGAGGCCGCAAAAGCCACGCGCTGGCTATGCGCGCAGGGTCTGGACGGCGCTACGGAACTTGCTGCGGTTCTGCAGCGCGGCTTTCCTGACGATCTGGAACGGTACGCCCCAAAAGATTTAAACGGCGACTGGCAGGGCGAGGGCAATCTCTGCCCGCTGATGACCGGCGCAGCGTTGTCCGATCATGCCGCCACCCTGCGAACCGGATCGATCCTGATCCGAAATGTCGCCGCCCCGGCGCTGTTGCTTCCCTTTGCTGCCAATGTGGCGCGGCTTCTGGAGACCGGCCTGACTATCACGTGCGACGATTGTGTCGCGGCAACGGATGGGGAGGCGCTGTCCCTGCCGGACGGTCACCTAGGCCAAACCGGCAATGTCCGCATTGCCACAGGCCCGGCGCCGGATCATGCCCGACCCCCGGCCACTCGCGCCACGCCGGATGACGAAAGCTGGCGCATCCTCACTGGCATGGCCCACCGCACTTATGCACCCGCAACCGAGGAGTCCCGCAGGCTCGGGGCCGGATCCGGGTTGTCCGACAACGAATGAAGGGGAAATAAGATGGTTGAAACGCGCAGACTTTCGCTGACAGAGATCGAAGACCTGGCATTCCGGGCCCTGACCGCCGCAGGAACAAGCGAAGCGAACGCACGCCCGCTGGCCGTTGCGACAGCGGCAACCGAGGCGGATGGGGTTGCCAGCCATGGCCTTGCCTATATCCCGATCTATTGCGAGCACGTGCAGTGTGGAAAAGTGGACGGGCAAGCGGTGCCGACACTTGAAGCGCCCAGGCCCGGAGTCGTCCGCGTCGATGCGGCAACCGGATTTGCCCATTCCGCGATTGATCTGGGGTTTGAGGCCCTGATCCCCGCCGCCCGCGCACAGGGCATTGCGGCGCTGGCGATCACCAACAGCTACAATTGCGGCGTGCTGGGCTATCACACCTACCGGTTGGCCCAAGCCGGTTTGGTCGGGCTCGGCTTCACCAACGCACCGGCGTCGATTGCGCCGTCCGGAGGCTCGAAACCCGTGGTCGGAACCAACCCGTTCTCCATCGCCGCCCCGGGGGCAGACGGGCAACCCGCGCTTCTGATCGATCAAAGCGCCAGCACAATTGCCAAAAGCGAAGTGATGAAACATGCGCGCGAGGGCAAGGCGATCCCGGTTGGCTGGGCGCTTGACCCGGACGGCAATCCGACGACGGACCCGACTGTCGGGCTTAAGGGCAGCATGGCCCCGTCCGGCGGATACAAGGGCGTCGGCATCGCGCTGCTGACCGAGGTCATGGCCGCAACGCTGACCGGGGCAACACTAGGCCTTCACGCCTCACCCTTTTCAGGAACGGCCGGTGGCCCGCCCAAAACCGGCCAGTTCTTTATTGCGATTGATCCCGAGGCAGCATCCTCTGGCGACTACCCGGGCGGAATCGCCTCACTTGTCGAGGCGGTGCGCTCGCAGGACAGCGCCCACCTCCCCGGCGATGGCCGCCAGTCGCACCGCGTGTCGGCAAGCGAAAACGGCGTTGACGTGAATGCGGCAACATTGGCGAAAATCGAAGATTTGTTGGGGTGACCTGGCTTAATTTCCCGGGTTCGATGTCTGTGCCGATGTCCACTTCTGGCCGTTGCTTTCGGACCACTGAGCTCAATTGCATCGTCGTATCCGTTGCTCGCTATCCACCGTGGAGCTGGGTTTGGCCGCTGCCAAAGCAGTAAGCCCCGCGCGTGGCTGGGTTAAGTATTTGACGTCAGGCTGTTTTGAGTTTGGTTTACGGGGTAGGATTTGAACCTTTGGTCCGGCGCGTTCGTCGGGTGATTGATCCACCGGATCGACCACTATTCCTCCTCAGCC
>NZ_JBQFOW010000017.1:0-61411 GCF_056533855.1 Ruegeria sp. F11
TCTCATCTCCACTCCTCGGTGGTTACGATGTGCCAGAAACCCTCTCTTATCAAATCACCCTAAACTGTCCCATTGGCGCTGACGTCAAACAATGCCCACCTACACACTGTTTTTTGAGCTACCGCCCTAACCGCATTTCGAATGCCCACAACTGCGGCAGGTCATGCAGCCCTCGATCATCACCATGTCAAACTGGCCGCAGGACGGGCACGCCTTGCCGCGCGGGGCGTCCATGTTGACCACCTGCGCCTGCGGGTCGGATTTCAGGCCCATGCCCTCCCCTTCCAGAAAGCCGATGCTGATCATGTGCTGCTCGATCACGCCGCCAATCGCGGCCAGGATCGAGGGGATATACTTGCCCTTGACCCAAGCCCCGCCGCGCGGGTCGAACACGGCTTTCAATTCCTCAACCACAAAGGACACATCCCCGCCCCGCCGGAACACGGCCGAGATCATCCGGGTCAGCGCCAGCGTCCAGGCGTAATGCTCCATGTTTTTCGAGTTGATGAACACCTCGAACGGGCGGCGGCGACCTCCGTGGACGATATCGTTGATCGTCAGATAGATGGCGTGTTCACTGTCCGGCCATTTCAGCTTGTAGGTCGAGCCCTCAAGCGCCTGCGGGCGGTCCAGTGGCTCGGACATATAGACAACCTCACCGCCATCGACCTGATGCGGGGCATCGGCGCTTTCACCCGGCGCTTTGTCATCGCTTTCCGAGACTGTCAGGACCGAGCCGGTTACATCGTTGGGACGGTATGTGGTGCAGCCTTTGCAGCCCTGATCCCAGGCCTGAATGTAGACATCCTTGAAGGCGTCGAAACTGATATCCTCGGGGCAGTTGATCGTCTTGGAAATCGAACTGTCGATCCATTTCTGCGCCGCCGCCTGCATCTTCACATGGTCAGAGGGGGACAGCGTTTGCGCATTGACGAAAAAGTCCGGCAACTCGACATCGCCGAACTTGTCGCGCCACATTTGCACGGCATAGTCGACCACCTCTTCCTCCGTGCGCGAGCCATCCTTTTGCAGCACCTTGCGCGTGTAGGCATAGGCAAAGACCGGCTCGATCCCCGAAGACACGTTGCCCGCGTACAAGGAAATCGTCCCCGTCGGCGCAATCGAGGTCAGCAGCGCGTTGCGGATACCGTGTTCGCGGATCGCGTCGCGCACATCGTCATCCATCTGCTGCATGGTGCCGCTGGCCAGATATTTCTCGGCGTCGAACAGAGGGAACGCCCCTTTTTCCTTCGCCAAATCGACCGACGCCAGATACGCGGCGCGGGCGATTGCGTGCAACCAGCGCTCGGTCTGACGCGCCGCTTCGTCCGAGCCATAGCGCAGGCCCAGCATCAGCAGAGCATCCGCCAGGCCAGTGACACCTAACCCGATGCGGCGCTTGTCCTGCGCTTCGGCCTCTTGCTCGACAAGCGGGAATTTCGACGCGTCTACCACGTTGTCCATCATGCGGACAGAGGTTGCGACCAATTCCTGCAGCGCGTCCTCATCCAGATGCGCGGCGTCCTCGAACGGTTCGGCCACCAGACGCGCCAGATTGATCGAGCCCAGCAGACAGGCACCGTAAGGCGGCAGAGGCTGCTCACCACAGGGGTTCGTGGCCGCAATGGTCTCGACATAGCTCAGGTTGTTGGCCGCATTGATCCTGTCGATGAAGATCACGCCCGGCTCGGCATAGTCATAGGTGGCCTGCATGATCTTGTTCCACAGATCGCGGGCCTGCACGGTGTGATAGACCTTGTCGCCGAACACCAGTTCCCACGGGCCATCGGCCTTGACCGCCTCCATGAACGGATCGGTCACCAGCACCGACATATTGAACATGCGCAGACGGGCGGGGTCGGATTTGGCGGTGATGAATTGCTCGATATCCGGGTGATCGCAGCGCATGGTCGCCATCATCGCCCCCCGGCGCGAACCTGCGGACATGATCGTGCGGCACATCGCGTCCCACACATCCATGAATGACAACGGCCCCGAGGCATCCGCCGCGACCCCTTTCACATCCGCGCCGCGCGGACGGATGGTCGAGAAATCATAGCCGATCCCGCCGCCTTGCTGCATGGTCAGCGCGGCCTCTTTCAGCATGTCGAAAATGCCGCCCATGCTGTCGGGCACGGTGCCCATGACGAAACAGTTGAACAGGGTCACCTGACGCGCGGTGCCTGCGCCTGCGGTGATGCGCCCGGCGGGCAGGTATTTGAAATCTTCCAGCGCCGCATAGAACTTTTCTTCCCAATGCGCCGGATCATCCTCAACCCGTGCCAGATCACGGGCGATGCGCCGCCAGCTATCCTCGACCGTCTGGTCGATGGGCGTGCCATCCGCCTGCTTGAAGCGGTACTTCATGTCCCAGATCTGCTCGGCGATGGGGGCGGCAAAGCGGCTCATTGGTGATTCCCTGTGCTGAATGAGATCGCCAGCCTAGCACCCACTACACCTTGATGAAAGTGAATACCGAGCTACAATATCAAGCAGGGCCTTGGGACGACTCTGTGGGAAAGCTGTGGATAAGTACGTAAACGTCATCAAACTGTCGGTCGGCTCGGAAAGCGTCGAGACGTTGATGGCGTGGCAGGATAGCCGCAGACCGCTGTACGAGGACGGCTGCCCGCGCCATGTCACCCGCATGTGGCCCAAGCGCGAGGCCGAGATTCTGAACGGCGGATCAATTTATTGGGTGATCAAGGGCGTGGTCCAATGCCGCCAGCGCATCCTGCGGCTGGACGAAGTGCGCGGCGAGGACGGCATCCGCCGCTGCGCCATCGTGCTGGACCCCGAATTGCATCGCACCCAGACCGCCCTGAAACGCCCGTTCCAAGGCTGGCGTTATCTGAAACCCGAGGATACCCCCGCCGATCTGCCCAAGGGCCGCGCGCAAGACGATGCCCTGCCCGACGATCTGAACCGCGCGCTGGCCGAGATCGGGGTGCTTTAGCTCAACCGATCCAGCAATTGGTTCAGAACCGTCTTCTCTGCCGGATCACATTTCGCCACCCTACTGCGCCACAGCGTTGCCTGCGATTGCAGGATCAGCCCGTCCGACAGGATTTTCAGGTGGTTCGCGCGCAGGGTTTCCCCGGTCGAGGTGATGTCGGCAATCGCCTCGGCGGTTTCGTTCATCACGGTGCCTTCGGTCGCGCCCTGACTGTCGACCAGAGTGTAATCGGCGACGCCCGCATCGGTCAGGAACTCGCGCACCAGCCGGTGGTATTTGGTGGCGATCCGCATCCGGTGACCGTGGGTCTTGCGAAAGGCCGCCGCCGCCGCATCCAGATCGTCCAGCGTATCCACATCGACCCAGCAGGCGGGCGTGGCGATGATCAGATCGGCCTTGCCAAACCCAAGTTGCGAGATTTCTTCGACCTGCTGCTCCCAGCGCGGCAGTTTTTCGTGCACAAGATCAATGCCGGTCACACCCAGATGAATGCGGCCCGCCGCCAGTTCGCGCGGGATTTCCCCTGCGGACAACAGGATCAGCGAAACGCCGTCGATCCCTTCGACCCGCCCCGCATATTCCCGGTCCGATCCGCTGCGCGACAGGGTGATGCCGCGCTTTTCGAACCAGGCGAAGGTTTTCTCCATCAACCGGCCTTTTGAGGGCACGCCCAGTTTCAGGCTCATCGCGCGTCCTCCTCGATCTCGAGCATCAGGTCCGGGCGTATCACGCCGCCGATGGCGGGAATCTCGGCGCCCTCGCCCAACTGCCGGGTCAGCGCGTCATAGCGCCCGCCGGTGGCGATCGGCGGCAGATCGGGGCGGCGCTCGGCGTAGAAGCCGAAGACGAAGCCATCGTAATATTCCATCGAGGTGCGGCCGTAAGAGGCTTCGAAATCCAGACGGTCCACATCGACGCCCCGCGCCTGCAACGCGGCAATCCGCGCCTCAAGCCGGTCCAGCGCAGGGGTGATCTGGGGCAGGTCCACGGCCACGTCCCGCAAGTGCTCCAGCGCGAAAGGCATGGTTTCACGGACGTTGAGCAGCGTCTCGAGCCCCGCCAGTTCGTTGTCGGAAATCGCAGGCGTGTCGCGGTCTTCGCGCAGCGCCTCGATCCGCGCTGCGATCTCGGGCGCGCGGCGCTTGCCGATCATCGGGAAATCGAAACCCATCGGGTCGGCGGCGTCCAGCAGGGCATCGCGCCCCTCGGACGCGGTTTTGCGCCCCGCGAAACGATCCAGCAGCAGCCGGAAGCGGCGCGGACGCCACAGGTGCCGCATCAACGCCTCCTTACGCCGTTCGGTCGTTTTCAGGCCCGCCACCGCCGCCGTCAGAATGCCAATATCGCCGGTCGCAGCCCGCAGCGGCAGCCCGCGCAGTTGCAGCGCAAACAGCGAGAAGACCTCGGCATCCGCCCCGGCGGGATCGTCGCGATCAAAGACCTCGTAACCCACCTGAATGTACTCGTTCGAGCGATCCGGGTCGTGTTCCTGCCGCCGGAAGACCTCACCCGAATAGGTGTAGCGCGCGGGCTCGGCCCCCTCGCGCATATGCATCTGCACCACGGGCAGGGTGAAATCGGGGCGCAACATCTGCTCGCCGCGCAACGCGTCCGAGGTCACGTAGGCGCGCGCGCGGATATCCTCGCCGTAGAGGTCCAGCAGGGTGCCTGCAGGTTGCAGCAGAGGCGTGTCGACCACCTGCGCCCCCGCCGCCTCGAACCGGACCCGCATCATCGCGGCGCGGGCCTGTATCTGGGAACGATTGGGCATGGCTCAGTCCTGACTGTCCAGAATTTCGCGCACCTTGGCGACCAGATCACCGCGCGGCACTTCGAACTGGCTGGGTCGTTCTTTCCATTCCTCCAGCGTGGCGCTTTCGGCGATCTTCGCGCCAAGGATCAGGTCCTTGATCTGCACGATGCCACCCGCCTTCTCGTCGCCACCTTCGATCACCGCAATGGGCGAGTTCCGCTTGTCCGCATATTTCAGCTGATTGCCGAAGTTCTTGGGGTTGCCCAGATAAACCTCGGCCCGGATACCGGCATTGCGCAGCTCGGCCACCATCGCCTGATAGTCAGCCATCCGGTCTCGATCCATCACCGTGACGACCACAGGGCCCGTCGCCTGCGCGGTTATCCGGCCCTTCTCACGCAAGGCGGCCAGCAGGCGGTCCACGCCAATTGAGATGCCGGTCGCAGGGACTTCCTGCCCGGTGAACCGCTTGACCAGATCGTCATAGCGACCACCGCCTGACACCGATCCAAACTGCCGTTTGCGGCCTTTCTCATCGAATATTTCAAACGTCAGCTCAGCCTCATAAACCGGTCCGGTATAGTAACCGAGGCCACGCACAACCGAGGGATCAATCTCGATCCGATCCGAGCCATAACCGCCCGCATCCAGCAAAGCACCGATCTGTTCCAACTCGGCAATGCCATCCGCGCCGATCTTGCTGTCGCCCACCGCAGCACGCAGATTGGCCAGCGTCCCGGCGGTATCCGCAGCCTTGGAGGTCAGGAAAGCAATCACCGGTTCAGCCTGATCCTCGCTCAGCCCCACACCATCGATAAACGCGCCCGAGGCATCCAGTCGGCCCTTGGTCAGCAGTTCGCGCACACCGGCTTCGCCCACCTTGTCGAACTTGTCGATGGTGCGCAGGACATTGTCACGGGCAGCGAGGTCTTCGCCCAGCCCCATCGCCTCGAGCACGCCATTCAGAACCTTGCGGTTATTGACCCGCACCAGATAATCACCGCGCGGGATGCCCACGGTCTCAAGCGTGTCCGACAGCATCGCGCAGATCTCGGCATCCGCAGCCATCGAAGCAGTGCCGACCGTATCCGCATCACACTGATAAAACTGACGATACCGCCCCGGACCCGGCTTTTCATTCCTCCAGACCGGACCCATCGCATAGCGGCGATAAGGCGTCGGCAGGTCGTTACGGTGCTGCGCATAGACGCGGGCCAGAGGCGCGGTCAGGTCATAGCGCAGAGCCATCCAATCACCGTTGCCGCCGTCGTCGAATTCCTGCCATGCAAAGACGCCCTCGTTCGGGCGGTCCACATCCGGAAGGAACTTCCCCAGCGCCTCGACCGTCTCGACCGCGCTGCTTTCCAAGGCGTCGAACCCATAGCGATGATAGACGCCCGCAATTGTCCGCAGCATCTCGGTGCGCTGCGAGACTTCCTGGCCGAAATAGTCGCGGAACCCTTTCGGCGTGACGGCCTTGGGGCGGGGCTGTTTCTTGGGCTTGGCCATGTGGGGCGTCCTTCGCGGTCATCTTCCGCGCGCGGTCTATCCCATGGCCTGCATCGGGGCAAGGCAGGGTTTCACTGGCTTTGCCCGGCGCGCGCCGGTATGACCACCCGCAAAGGAGTGCCCCATGCAGCATCTGGAAGAACAGATCGCCCACCTGACCCGCACCGTCGAGGACCTGAACGCGGTCGTCACCCAGCAACAGGACGAGATCGACCGCCTGACCCGCCGGGTCGAGATGCTGTTTCAGCGTGAGGCCGAACGGGCGCAGGAAGGGTCCGGCGGGATCGTCTACGGCGACGAACGCCCGCCGCATTACTGAGCGCTTACAACCCCAGCGTCGATTTCACCGCGTCATCGACCACGCCGCCCAAAAGAGCATCCTTGTCCGCCGCGCAGCCCTCGGACAGAGCGGAGATGAAGGCTTCGCGCAGTTGGGCTTTTTCCTCGTCCGTGGTCGCGTGATCTTCGATGTTGATCTGGCGGTTATACAGCGACAGGGCGGTCATCTTTCCGACAACCTCCACCACAAAGGCCTCATCCCCGTCCGCCTCTTCTGCAATCGAGGCGCATGTGTAGTGCATCACGGGCAAAGCATCCTGAACCATTTGTTCGGCAGCCTCGTCGGCCAAAACCGCACCCGGCAGGGATACGCAAAGGGCAGCGAATACGAGTCGTAGTGCATACATCATCGCGCTCATTTCCAGTTATGTCCGATAATCGCCCCGGCCACGCCACCGATGGCCGCGCCCTTGCCGTCGCCGATCAGGGCACCGACACCAGCGCCGATCAAAGCGCCTTCTATGGTGTTTTTCTTCTTTTTGTCATCCGCCAAACCGGCCGATGCCAAAGCAAGCGACGCGACAGCCGCCATCGCAACCGTTCTGAACCCGAGACCTGAAATCGTCATGTGAACACCCTCCCGTGGCTATGCCCAATCAATCCGTCTGCACCCAGCCTAGCGGGGTGCTAACCGTCTGGCAACAAAGCCCGGCGTCAGATTTCTTCGACCGAGATTACGCCTTCCAGAGACTTGATCGCCCCCTTGATCTGCGGGTTGATCGGGAAGTCGTGGCCTAGATCCATCTCGACCTCGCCAGGCAGACCCGGTGCAATCAGCAACAACTGGATCGGCCCGCGCGAGGCGTTCTTGGCCGCCTCCGCCGCATCCGCCAGAACCTTGGCAACGGTGGGCAGCGCCTGCGCTTCGTCCAGAAAGATGCGTAAGCCAGTCGCTCCGGCCTCGGCCACGACCGAATCCACTGGCCCGACAGATCGGCCCAAAAGCTTGAGCTGATCCGCCTCCATCGTTGCCTCGACGGTCAACACCACCTGCGCACCGGTTTCCAGAAATTCACGGCTTTTCTCAAGCGTTTCCGAGAACAACGTGACCTCATAGGCCCCTGTCGGGTCGGACAGTTGCGCAAAGGCAAAGCGGTTGCCGCGCGCCGATTTCCGCTCCTGCCGACCGGCGACAACGCCCGCCATCTTGGCGATCAGCGGGCCCGAGCGGGCCTTTTCCGTCACCTCATCCAGTGTCAGCACCTGCTTGCGTTTCAGCGCAGGCATGTAGTCGTCCACCGGGTGGCCAGAGAGATAAAAGCCGATGGCCTTGAACTCTTCGCTCAGCCGTTCCGCAGGCAGCCAGTCAGGCGAGGGCGACAGGCGCGGTTCGGGCAGGTCATCACCCGCCTCGCCAAACAGAGACACCTGGTTCGAGTTCTTCTGGTCGTGAATGGCCGCCGAATACTGCACCAGCGGGTCGAGGCTTTCGAACACCCGACGGCGGTTCTTGTCGAGCTCGTCAAAGGCCCCGGCCCGCGCCAGCATCTCCAGGGGGCGCTTGCCAACTTTCTTCAGATCGACTCGGCGGGCGAAGTCGAACAGGTTGACAAAGGGCTTATCCGCGCGGCCTGCGACAACCAGATTCATCGCCTCGACGCCCACGTTTTTCAACGCGCCCAGCGCGTAGACCAGATACTTGTCGACCACGTCAAACGTCGCCTGAGACCGGTTCACGCAAGGCGGCACGTAGGGCAGTTCCAGCCCTTTGCGGACCTCTTCGAAGTAAACTGCCAGCTTGTCCGTCAGATGGATATCGCAATTCATGACCCCCGCCATGAACTCGACCGGATGGTTCGCTTTCAGCCAGCCGGTCTGATAGCTGACCACCGCATAGGCCGCCGCGTGGGATTTGTTGAAGCCGTAGTTGGCGAACTTATCCAGCAGGTTCCAGACCTCGGTCGCCTTGGGCTCGTCCACGTCGTTTTCGGCAGCGCCTTTGAGGAATTTGGGCCGCTCGGCATCCATCGCCTCCTGGATTTTCTTACCCATCGCGCGGCGCAGCAGGTCCGCGCCGCCAAGGCTGTAGCCCGCCATTTCCTGCGCGATCTGCATCACCTGTTCCTGATAAACGATGATGCCCTGCGTCTCGTCCAGAATATGGTCGATGGACGGATGCAGCTTGTCCCGCTCGCTGAGCTTGTTCTTGACCTCGCAGAACTTCGGGATGTTCTCCATCGGGCCGGGTCGATAGAGCGCGACGAGGGCGATAATATCTTCGATACAGTCCGGCTTCATCCGCTTGAGCGCATCCATCATGCCCGAGGATTCCACCTGGAACACCGCCACGGTCTTGGCGGCTGAATAGAGTTTGTACGTCGCCTCATCATCCAGCGGGATGGCGTTGATCTGGTTCTCGGCCCCGTCGGCGGGTTCATAGAGTTCGGTGCCATCGGCGGCCAAGTGCAAGGGCCGCCCGGATTTGAAGATCAGGTCCATCGCGTTCTGGATCACGGTCAGCGTCTTCAGGCCCAGAAAGTCGAATTTCACCAGCCCGGCCTGTTCCACCCATTTCATATTGAACTGTGTCGCCGGCATATCGGACCGAGGGTCCTGATAGATCGGGACGAGCGCGTCCAGAGGCCGGTCGCCAATCACAACCCCCGCCGCGTGGGTCGATGCATTTCGCAGCAATCCTTCGACCTGCTGGCCATAGTTCAGCAGCCGGTCCACAACCTCTTCGCTGCGCGCCTCTTCGCGCAGGCGCGGTTCGTCTTTCAGCGCCTTTTCGATGGAGACGGGTTTAACCCCCTCAACCGGGATCATCTTGGACAGGCGATCCACCTGCCCATAGGGCATCTGTAGCACCCGCCCGATATCGCGCACGGCAGCCTTCGACAGCAAGGCACCAAAGGTGATGATCTGCCCCACCTTATCCCGCCCGTATTTCTGCTGCACATAGCGGATCACCTCTTCCCGGCGATCCATGCAGAAGTCGATATCAAAGTCGGGCATCGAAACCCGTTCGGGGTTCAGGAACCGTTCGAACAGCAGCGAATAGCGCAGCGGGTCAAGGTCGGTGATCGTCAGCGCATAGGCCACCAAAGACCCCGCGCCCGAGCCCCGCCCCGGCCCCACCGGAATGTCGTGATCCTTGGCCCATTGGATAAAGTCGGCAACGATCAGGAAATAGCCAGGAAACCCCATCCCTTCGATGATGCCAAGTTCGAAATCCAGCCGCTCCTGATACTCCTCGGGCGTGACTGCATGGGGGATCACGGCCAGACGTTTCTGCAACCCGTCATTCGCAATCCGACGCAGCTCGGCCACCTCATCATCGGCGAATTTCGGCAAGATCGGATCACGACGATAAGCCATGAAAGCGCAACGCCGCGCGATTTCCACCGTGTTCTCAATTGCCTCGGGCAGATCGGCAAACAGCGTCACCATTTCCTGCTGCGACTTGAAATAATGCTGCGCGGTCAGACGACGGCGGCCTTCCTGCTGATCGACATAAGCGCCTTCTGCGATACAGATCAGCGCATCATGCGCTTCATACATATCCGAGGTCGGGAAGTAGACATCGTTGGTGGCGACCAAGGGCAGGTTCTTGGCATAGGCCATCTCAACATGCCCACGCTCGGTCAGGCGCTCGGCCTCGGGCTGACCATCCTCACCCGGATGGCGCTGCAATTCGATATACAAGCGATCCGCAAACATCGCCGCCAGACGATCCACCAAAGCCTCAGCCGCAGGGCGCTGCCCCTGTTGCAGCAACATCCCCACCGGCCCATCCGGCCCGCCAGTCAGACAGATCAGGCCATCCGACCGCTCGGCCAGCTCATCAAACGTGACCTGCGGCAACTGCCCGCCCTTGTCCACGTAAAGGCACGAGCTCAGCTTCATCAGGTTCTCATAACCCACCTCGGACTGCGCCAGCAGAACCAAAGGCGCGGGCGCTTTGGGCTTCTCCCCCGGCTGCGCCTGCACATAGGTCAGATCAACCTGACAGCCCATGATCGGCTGAATACCGGCACCGCTGGCCGTCACCGAGAATTCCAACGCCGAGAACATCGAATTGGTGTCGGTCACCGCAACGGCGGGCATCTCTGCCTTCTCGCAAAACCCCGGCAGCTTTTTCAGCCGCACAGCGCCTTCCAGCAGTGAATATTCAGTGTGAACGCGGAGGTGAATGAATCGAGGGGTACTGCTCATGCGGACCAAGCTATCGCAGCCAGCCGTCGCGCAAAAGCCGGAACCGACGCTTTGGGATGCCTAAAAAATCAGCGCGGATTATTCGGATTTTTCAGAAGGTGCTTCGGGGGACACTGAGCGCGTAGAAAAAAAGTGCTTTAGTTTCAAGCCGCTAAAAGTTCCACACACACAGAACATCACCCCCAACAAGGTCTAATGATACATCGCGCAAGCAGTTTTTCTTGCCAGATCAGCCGCGCTGTTTCTAACATCAACCGGCAAGCACTCCGCCCGCCACTCTTTCTACGTCGCATCGAAGGAGGGCCCAACGGGCGCAACAGGGTAACGCGACGGGTTTCTCGAATGAATATCACGTTTCTTCTAAACGGAGAGACAGTGGAGCTGGCGGATGTCGATCCGACGGCCACCCTGCTGGACTGGCTGCGCGAAGACCGCGGACTGACCGGTACCAAGGAAGGCTGCAACGAAGGCGATTGCGGGGCCTGCACGGTCATGGTCACCGAAGACGGTACGGCCAAAGCGCTGAATTCCTGCGTCCTCTTCCTGCCGCAACTGCACGGCAAAGCGGTCCGCACGGTCGAGGGCGCAAGCGGCCCCGATCAGGAACCACACCCGGTGCAACAGGCGATGGTCGACCTGCACGGCTCGCAATGCGGCTTCTGCACCCCCGGCTTCGTGATGTCGATGGTCGCAGGCCACGCCAATGGCGCAACCGATCACGACACCCAGCTTGCAGGCAACCTGTGCCGCTGCACCGGCTACGCCCCCATCATACGCGCCGCCAAAGCCGCCGAACCCCACACCGTCCCCAAATGGGTCACCAACGACCAATCCTTCTCTTGTTCAAAAATACCTCGGGGGGAGGCCGCAGGCCGGGGGGGAGAGCCCCCCTACCTGCCCGAAACCGCCGACGAACTTGCCGCACTTTATGCCGAACACCCCGACGCCATCCTGATCGCCGGAGCGACGGATGTCGGCCTCTGGGTCACCAAGCAACTGCGCGACCTCGACCCGGTGATTTTCCTAAGCCGCTGCGAGGATCTGAAACAGATCACCATCACCGACACCGAAATCCGCTTCGGTGCCATGGTCGACATGAACCGCATGGGTGCGGCGCTGGCGGACCTGCATCCTTCTTACGCCGAGATGATCCGGCGTTATGCCAGCGTTCAGGTCCGTCATGCGGCCACCGTGGGCGGAAACATCGCCAATGGCTCACCGATCGGAGACAACCCGCCCGCGCTGATCGCGCTGGGCGCGACTCTGCATCTGCGCAAGGGTGGCGAACGGCGACAGGTTCCGCTGGAAGACTTCTTCATCGACTACGGCAAACAGGATCGCACGCCCGGTGAATTCGTCGAGGCCGTCAGCTTTCCCCGTCAACCGGACAGGCTGAAGGTCTACAAGCTCAGCAAACGGTTTGATCAGGACATCTCAGCCGTCTGCGGCTGCTTCAACATCACCGTCTCGGACGGCATCGTCACACAGGCGCGCATCGCGTTTGGCGGCATGGCGGGCATTCCGAAACGGGCAACCAACGTCGAGGCCGCACTGATCGGCAAACCCTGGACGCGCGAGACAATCGACGCCGCGCTGCCCGCCTTTGCCGACGACTACACCCCACTCACGGACATGCGCGCCTCGGCCACCTATCGTCTGGAAACGGCCAAAGCGATGCTGGAACGGTATTTCCTCGAGGATCAGGGCGAGGTGACCAACGTGCTGGAGGTGTCCGCATGAGCGTGTCCAAACCCCTCCCCCACGACGCGGCCCCGCTGCATGTCTCCGGCTCTGCGCGGTATGTAGACGATATCCCCACACCAAAGGGTTCGCTGCATCTGGCCTTTGGCCTGAGCCCGATTGCCAAAGGCAAGATCACCGCGATGGATCTGTCGGCTGTAACAGCCACCGATGGGGTGGTGATGGTGATGACGGCGGACGACCTGCCCTTTGCCAATGACGTTTCCCCGTCCATCCACGATGAGCCCCTGCTATCGGACGGAACCGTCCACTATGTCGGCCAGCCAGTATTTCTGGTCATCGCCACCAGCCATCTGGCCGCCCGCAAGGCCGCGCGGCTGGGCAAGATCGACTATGTCGAAGAGACGCCGATCCTGACCGTCGAAGACGCTTTGGCCGCCGAAAGCCGGTTCGAAGACGGCCCCCGCATCTATGCCAAGGGCGACGCCGACGCTGCCATCGCCAGCGCGGCCCACGTCATCGAAGGAAGCTTCGAGCTTGGCGGGCAGGAGCACTTCTATCTGGAAGGTCAGGCCGCTCTGGCCGTGCCGAATGAGGGCGCGGATATGCTGGTGCACAGCTCGACCCAGCACCCGACCGAGATACAGCACAAAGTGGCCGATGCGTTGGGCGTGCCAATGCACGCCCTCCGGGTCGAAACCCGCCGCATGGGCGGAGGTTTTGGCGGCAAGGAAAGTCAGGGCAACGCTTTGGCCGTTGCCTGCGCCATTGCTGCCCGCGCCACCGGCAAAGCCTGCAAGATGCGCTATGACCGCGATGATGACATGATCATCACCGGCAAGCGCCACGCGTTCCGGATTTCCTACAAGGCTGGGTTCGATGAGAACGGGCATATTCAGGGTGTCTCTTTCCTGCACCACGCGATCTGCGGCTGGGCGCAGGACCTGTCCCTGCCCGTCGCCGACCGCGCGATGCTGCATTCGGACAACGCCTATCTGCTGCCCAACGCGCGGATCGAGAGCCACCGGCTGAAGACCAACACCCAATCCGCCACCGCCTATCGCGGGTTCGGCGGCCCTCAGGGCATGGTCGGCATCGAACGCGTGATGGACCACGCCGCACATACGCTGGGGCTGGACCCGGTCGAACTGCGTCGCCGCAACTACTATGAGCCTGCTCACAAGATTGCTGAGGCTGCACCGGCGGAGAAACCACTAGGTCATCCCGACCCACATGAAGACCTGACAAGCCGCGGCGCAGTTGAGATGGGCGACGCGCCCGTGCGCCCTCTGCCCGCAGGCGGCAACACCACGCCCTATGGCATGGAGGTTAGCGATTTCGAACTGCATGGCATGACCCAAGCGCTGCTGGACTCCAGCGACTATGCCGCACGGAAAGCCGCCATCGCGAAATGGAATGCCGAGAACAGCGTGATCAAGAAGGGCATCGCTTTCTCTCCGGTCAAATTCGGGATTTCCTTTACGCTGACTCACCTCAATCAGGCAGGCGCTCTGGTGCATGTCTATCAGGACGGCTCGGTCCATCTGAACCATGGCGGCACCGAGATGGGACAAGGCCTGTTCCAGAAGGTCGCCCAAGTCGCGGCCGCGCGGTTCGGCATCCCATTGGAGATGGTCAAGATCACCGCCACCGACACCGCCAAAGTGCCCAACACGTCGGCCACGGCGGCGTCATCGGGTAGCGACCTGAACGGCATGGCGGTGAAAGCCGCCTGCGACACGATCCGCGACCGGATGGCCGACTATCTGGCCGAGCGGCATCAGGCCGATCCATCGGCAGTCACATTCGCGGATGGCCACGTTTCAATTGGTGAAGAGCGCTATACCTTCGCCGAAGCCGCCGCGCTGGCCTATCAGGGCCGTATCAGCCTGTCGGCGACCGGGTTCTACAAGACCCCCAAGATCGAATGGGACCGGATCGCCGGACGCGGTCGCCCGTTTTTCTACTTTGCCTATGGGGCGTCCGTCACCGAAGTGGCCATCGACACGCTAACCGGCGAAAACCGCATTCTGCGCACCGACATCCTGCATGACGCAGGCGCATCGCTGAACCCCGCGCTGGATATCGGGCAGGTCGAAGGCGGTTACGTGCAAGGCGCAGGCTGGCTGACGACAGAAGAATTGGTATGGGACGGCAAGGGCAATCTGCGCACACATGCGCCCTCGACCTATAAAATCCCCGCCTGCTCGGACCGGCCCGACATCTTCAATGTCGCGCTTTGGGATGGCGAGAACCGCGAGGATACGATCTATCGCTCGAAAGCGGTGGGCGAGCCTCCCTTCATGCTGGGTATCTCGGCGTGGTTGGCTTTGTCGAATGCGGTCGCCGCCTGCGGCACTACCTACCCTGCGCTGGATGCTCCTGCCACGGCTGAAGAGGTCTGGCGCGGCGTCCAAAGGATGAAGGGAGACATCTGATGGGATTTGATCTGGAGGCTTTGAGGGAGGCGGTCAAAACCCATGGGCGTGTTGTCCGCGTCGTCATCGCCGGGATCAAGGGATCGTCCCCCCGCGAAGTTGGCGCTGCGATGCTGGTTTGGAAAGATGGCCAAAGCGGCACTATCGGCGGCGGTACACTGGAATTTCAGGCGGCGCAGGCCGCGCGGTCGCAGACCGCCCCCGCCCGCCTGACTCATCACGCACTTGGCCCTGAGATGGGGCAATGCTGCGGCGGGGCGGTGTCTTTGCTGAGCGAGGTCTATGACCTCGATACCCTGAATGCTTTGGACGACACGGTGATTGCGCGTTCGGCGACAGATGGGGATATGCCCCTGTCGGTCAAGCGCCTGCTGGCCGCCGCGCGGGGTCAGGGAATCGCGCCTGAACCGCAGTTGGTCGATGGCTGGATGGTGGAACCGGTGCACAAGCCTGCGCGCAACCTCTGGATTTGGGGCGCGGGGCATGTGGGCCGGGCGCTGGTCGACGTTCTTTCACCCCTGCCCGATCTGGCCATCACATGGGTGGATACGGGCCCCGAGCGGTTTCCGCAGGATGTTCCGTCAGACGTCACTGCCGTCCCAACAGCAAAACCGGC
Source organism: Ruegeria sp. F11 (assembly GCF_056533855.1). NCBI lineage: Bacteria > Pseudomonadati > Pseudomonadota > Alphaproteobacteria > Rhodobacterales > Roseobacteraceae > Ruegeria > Ruegeria sp. F11. Next base: position 15,468 of record NZ_JBQFOW010000017.1, read on the forward strand.
GGAACTGGTCCGCCACGCCCCGCATAATGCCGAGCATCTGGTGCTGACGTATTCACACAATCTGGACCTTGAGCTGTGTAACCGGCTGCTTTCGCATGATTTCCGCTTTGCGGGGCTGATTGGCTCGGCTACGAAATGGGCGCGATTCCGGTCGCGGCTGGCCGCCCTTGGGCACTCGCCTGAGCGGATCAGCCGGATCACCTGCCCGATCGGCGATCCCGGTCTGGGTAAGCACCCACAAATGATCGCCGTCGGCGTCGCCGCGCAGCTTTTGCGCCCGGCCCGACAGACCGAGTTGAAGAAGGACCTGAGCGCGTGACCACTCCACTTTTGAGCCTTCAAGGGCTGACCAAGGCCTATCCCGGCGTCGTGGCCAATGATCAGGTGTCTTTCGACATCGGTGAAGGCGAGGTACACGCCCTGCTGGGCGAAAACGGCGCGGGCAAATCCACGCTGGTGAAGATGATCTATGGTCTGGTCAAACCGGACAGCGGCACCATGCTGCTGCGCGGCCAGCCTTTTGCACCGCCAGAACCGCGCGCGGCGCGTGGTGACGGGATTGCGATGGTATTCCAGCATTTCTCGCTGTTCGACGCGTTGAATGTGGCCGAGAACATCGCGTTGGGGATGGAGAACCCACCTCCGATGGGCGATCTGGCCTCGCGTATTCGCGAAGTGTCCGAGACCTACGGCCTGCCGCTGGATCCCTATCGCACCGTTGGTGATCTGTCGGCGGGCGAGCGGCAGCGGGTCGAGATCATTCGTTGCCTGCTGCAGGACCCCAAGCTGTTGATCATGGATGAACCAACGAGCGTTCTGACACCTCAGGAGGTCGATATCCTGTTCGAGACGCTGAACAAACTGCGATCCGAGGGGACCTCGATCCTCTATATCTCACACAAGCTGGAAGAGATCCGGACGCTGTGCGATCACGCCACGATCCTGCGTCTGGGCAAGAATGTGGGCGAATGTGTTCCGGCCGAGACCTCGGCGCGGGATATGGCCGAGATGATGGTGGGATCGACCCTGCAGACGCCTGAACGCTCGGGCCGTGAATTCGGAGAAATCGCACTGGATGTCAGCGGATTGTCGGTGCCCTCGCCATCAGAGTTCGGGACGGCCCTGAAGAACGTCCACATGACGGTCCGGAAAGGAGAGGTTCTGGGCATCGGTGGCGTCGCCGGGAACGGGCAGGACGAATTGTTGGGCGTGTTGTCCGGTGAAATCACGACGGCGGCCGATGCGATCAAGTTCAACGGCCAGCCGATCGGGAAACTCGGACCCACCGCGCGCCGCAAGCTGGGCGTGTTGACCGCACCCGAAGAACGGCTGGGCCACGCCGCCGCGCCGGACATGAGTCTGACAGAAAACGCCCTGCTCACCGGATCGGTTCGCGAAGGCCTGGAAAGCAACGGATTCCTAAAATGGGCCGAAACCAAGAGCTTTGCTGAGAAGATCATCAGCGCTTTTGACGTCCGCACGCCGGGGCCTGAGAACGCAGCGCGCTCGCTGTCGGGCGGGAACTTGCAGAAATTCGTGATTGGGCGCGAAGTGTTGCAGAACCCTGATGTGCTGGTGGTGAACCAGCCCACATGGGGCGTGGATGCCGCCGCCGCAGCCTCGATCCGGCAGGCCATTCTGGATCTGGCGGCCAAGGGGACGGCAGTCATCTGCATTTCGCAGGACCTCGATGAGCTGATGGAAATCTCGGACAGCTTTGCCGCGTTGAACGAAGGGCGGCTGAGCGCGCCGCGTTCGACTATGGGACTGACGGTTGATGAGATCGGTCTGATGATGGGTGGGGCCCATGGGATGGAGGTGGCGCATGTGTGACGCGTTGAACCGCCTCCGGCGGCCGTATTTTGAACGAGAAGAAGACATGAGGGATGTGAGCAGATGATTGTGTTGGAGAAGCGGCCTCAGCCGTCCAAGGCGTGGTCTTATGCCACCCCTCTGGTCGCGGTGATCGCGACGATGGTGTTTGGCGGGATTCTGTTCGCCATTCTGGGCAAGAACCCGGTCGAGGCCATCGGTACGATTTTCTGGGAGCCTCTGTTCGGTGAGTTTTCCTTTTACTACCGCCCGCAATTGCTGGTGAAAGGCGCGCCGCTGGTGTTGATCGCCATTGGTCTGTCGCTGGGTTTTCGCGCCGGCATCTGGAACATCGGGGCCGAGGGACAGTACATCATGGGCGCCATTTTTGGCGCTGGTGCCGGGCTGGCCTTCTACCCGCTGGATGCGTGGTACATCTTTCCGATCATGGTGATTGCGGGGGCCTTTGGTGGTTGGCTGTGGGCGATGATCCCCGCCTTTCTGAAGGTGCGGTTCGGGACCAACGAAATCCTTGTGTCGCTGATGCTGGTCTATGTGGCCGAGCAAATGCTGGCCTCAGTCTCGCTGGGGTTGCTGAAAAACCCCGAGGGGTTTGGATTTCCCGGCTCGCGCAACCTGCAATCCTACGACAGCGCGCATAATGCAGAGCTGATTGCCGGGTCCGGGATGCATTGGGGCGTCGTGACGGCTCTGATCGCTGTGATCTTTGCCTATGTCCTGCTGAACCGACATATGTTGGGCTTTCACATCCGCCTGACGGGTGAAGCGCCCCGCGCTGCCAAGTTCGCAGGTGTGAACCCGGCGCGGCTGATCCTGTTCTGTCTGGGCCTGTCCGGGGCGCTGGCGGGGCTTGCGGGAATGTTCGAAGTGTCTGGCCCCTCGGGCGTGGTCAGCATCGACTTTAACGTGGGCTACGGCTTTACCGCGATCATCGTGGCATTCCTTGGCCGCCTGCATCCCGTGGGCATCCTGCTGGCCGGTGGCCTGATGGCGTTGACCTACATTGGCGGAGAAATCGCGCAGTCCCAATTGGGTCTGCCTGCCGCTGCTATTCAGGTATTTCAGGGGATGCTCCTGTTCTTCCTGCTGGCCTTCGATCTTCTGACAAACTACCGCATCCGTGCGGCCCGTAGCGAGGTAGCGTGACATGGACCTTGGTGAAATTAACCCCGTCCTTCTGGTCGCCTCGCTGATGGTGGCCGCAACCCCCCTGCTGCTGGCCGCGATCGGAGAACTGGTCGTCGAGAAAGCAGGCGTTCTGAACCTCGGCGTCGAGGGGATGATGATCGTGGGCGCAATCAGCGGCTTTGCGATCTCGGTTGAGACCGGCTCCCCCTGGCTGGGCTTTATCGCGGCGGCCATTGGCGGCGCGGTGCTGTCGCTGTTGTTCGTGCTGCTGACGCAGGTGGCGCTGGCCAATCAGGTCGCCAGTGGTCTCGCCCTGACGCTGTTTGGTCTGGGGTTCAGCGCGCTGATGGGGCAGAGCTATGTGGGGGTAAAACCGCCCGATATGGGTGAAATCCACATCCCCGTGATCAGCGACATTCCGGTGATCGGCCCGATCCTGTTTCAGCATGACCCGATCCTATATGTCGGGATCGCGCTGACGGCGGCGGTCTGGGCCACGCTGAAATACACCCGCGTCGGCCTGATCCTGCGCGCGGTTGGCGAAAACCACGATGCGGCGCATGCGTTGGGCTACAAAGTGATCAAAATCCGCATCATGGCGATCCTGTTTGGCGGGGCCTGCGCGGGTATGGGCGGCGCGTATATCAGCCTGATCCGCGTGCCCCAATGGACCGAGGGCATGACCGCCGGTGTGGGCTGGATCGCGCTGGCGCTGGTGGTGTTCGCCAGCTGGAAACCATGGCGGGCCTTGCTGGGTGCCTATTTGTTCGGCGGCATCACCGTATTGCAGCTTAATTTGCAGGCGGCGGGCGTTGCCATTCCAGTCGAGTATCTGGCAATGTCGCCCTACATCATCACGATCCTTGTGCTCGTGATCCTTTCGGCCGACAAGAGCAGCGCACCTGCCGCATTGGGCCGGACCTTCCATGCCTCGCACTAGGGGCCAACTGAACCAACTTGGGGAGTAACTACATGAAATTCACCACTCTATTGACGAGCGCTGCAATGGCGCTGGGGCTGGCCTCGGGGGCCATGGCCGAGGACAAGACCAAGGTCGGTTTCGTCTATGTCGGCCCGGTGGGCGACGGCGGCTGGACCTATGAGCACAACAAGGGCCGTTTGGCCGTCGAGGAAGAGTTCGGCGACAAGGTCGAAACCGTCTTTGTCGAATCCGTGCCCGAAGGCCCGGATGCTGAGCGTGTCATGACTCAGATGGCGCTGGAAGGGGCTGATCTGATCTTCACCACCTCGTTCGGATACATGGACCCGACCATCAACGTGGCCAAGAAGTTCCCGAACGTGAAGTTCGAACACGCAACCGGGTATAAGACCGCGCCGAACGTGTCGGTCTATTCGGCCCGTTTCTACGAAGGTCGCGCCGTTCAGGGCCACATCGCCGGTAAGATGACGGAATCGAACATCATCGGCTATATCGGGTCCTACCCGATCCCCGAAGTGATCCGTGGCATCAACTCGGCCTATATCCACGCCAAGAAGGTGAACCCGGATGTCGAGTTCAAGATCGTCTGGGCCTACACCTGGTTCGATCCGGCGAAAGAAGCCGACGCCGCGACCGTTCTGATCGAACAGGGCGCGGACGTGATCCTGCAGCACACCGACTCGACCGCGCCGCAGGCGGCCGCGCAGGAGGCGGGCAACGTTGTCACCTTCGGTCAGGCCTCGGACATGAGCGAATACGCCCCCTTCCCGCGTGTGTCATCGATCATCGACAACTGGGCCCCCTACTACATCGCGCGCACTCAGGCGGTCATGGATGGCTCTTGGGAGACCGTGAACACCTGGGACGGTATTCGCGAAGGCATGGTTGAAATCGGTGAGATTTCCGACCGCGTTCCGGCGGATGTGAAAGAAGAGGCCCTGGCCATGAAGGCGGCCATGGCTGCGGGCGAGTACCACCCCTTCACCGGTCCGCTGAAAAAGCAGGACGGCAGCGACTGGCTGGGTGAAGGTGAAACCGCTGATGACGGCACACTTGCAGGCATGAACTTCTATGTCGAAGGGCTGGAAGGCGAGATTCCGCAGTAAGTTGCGCCATTGTCCTGAAGGAAAGCCCGCCACATCGGCGGGCTTTTTTCTTGTCCCCAAAAACTGCGAAATGTCAGATATTCCGGGATATTCCGAACTATTCCATTTGCAACCCTTACAGAGACGATATTGCCGAACCTAAAAAGTTCATGTCAGATCAAAAGGAGAATGACATGAAAAAACCAAACCACAACGCTGACATGAAGAACGCGAACAAGGGCAATCCGGGGCAAAACAAAACGCATGCAAAAAATCAGGGGAACCGGGGTGCGCAGATGAATCCAAACCGCAAATCGACCAATTCCAAGAAATCATGAAGCACCGGCGGGCGCTTTTGTGCGCCCGGCCCATTTAAGGTTGAGTGATGAGCACCAAAAAAGAACAAGAACTATTTCCTCAGACCAAGGACTTGATCCGAATTGCGCTGAACGACGGCATGACGCAGGACCAGATCCGCCGCCTGTGCCGCACAAGTCAAAGTCAGGTCAGCAAATGGAAAAACGGTGAAAGACTGGCCAAAAAGAACCAGATAAAGCCGCTACTTGAACTCTACGGTGACTTGCTGCGCCGCGTCCCATTCAAACTGTATCAAACCGCCTCAACATCGCAGGAACCGAGGCAGTTTATTCTCGTTGAAGGTAAACTGATCCTGCGCGAGAGATTTCAGCGATCCAAGGTTCCTCAGCAGTGCCAAGTCACGGCATGCCGGATCTCGGTCCACCAACAAGGCAGAGATCAATTCGTTGTGGTCGCAGAAACGACGCGAGCACCTTTTTCAGGGAAAGAAAGAGGGGCGGACGGCGAACCGCTTGCTACTGATCGTCTGGCCGCTTGGCACCTGCACAACTTTTTGGGCTTCAGGGTAAAGCAAGTTGACCTGCAACAACTCAGGACAATCGCGCAAAGTAACGCGCTGGATGACATGTGCGAGCATTTTCCGGCACTGCGTCAACTTCCGTTTCTTCTGACGGAGGCACTGTTGAACCATGGATGCAAGCTGGATGATCTTGTGGAATTCAAACTGGCGCAATAATCTAGACCTCCACAACCAAACCGCCCGGATGGGCAAATTCTGGCAGCGCCTGAAACACAGTCCCTGCGTCAGGTTTGTGAGCTCAACGGCACGCCGCGCGATCCGGCCTTTTGCCGCCGCGCCGCGCACGAACCGTCAAGGTCCGAACGAGACGACCCGCGCCCGAGCCTAACACGCGACGGCAGGCTCCTCTCTAAGGGGTATGGGGTGGGTAGCCATCAAGCCGTGGGCACGACCCACCGCTTGATGGCGTATTGCAGCCTCAATGCCCGCTCAGCACCAGCGTATTAACCGGCATCAAGATAAGACGCAGGCGCAGGCCCGCCGCGTGGACCACGCCGATGGTATCGACCACGTGCAGGAACGTGCTTTCCCAGAAGCCCAGGTCTTCGTGCTCGAGCCGTTCGTGGTTGTCGGTGTAGACATTCGCCAGACAGTTGCTGCCCGGCGGAACCTTGTCGGCCATGCCTTTGTAGAGCGGCTCCATATAGACAAGGATCGAGCCCGGAACCGTGTTGTTCTGCACATCCCGCAATTCGTCCGAGGGCCGGAACTGGCCCGAGGGGATCACGTCCTGCACCTCGACCACGACCATTGGGATCACGGTGAAGGGCTTGGTCATGCACCCCAGCTCTCCGATCATGCCGGGTTTGATGACCTGCGCAGACAGTTGGTTGAATGCCGCCTGAAATCGGTCACGCCCCAGGTTCGAGGGCACCAAAATACCCGCCGGGCGCAGCAGCGGGCTAACATAGTCGCCCACCTGCAGGCCGAACTGTTCGACCCGGCCCGTCACACCGGCATTGATGACCGTCTTGTCCAACTCGGTCAGGGCGGCGTCCAGTTGCGCGTTCGCGCTGGCCAGTTGGGCGGGGATCAACTCCTCAATCTGCTGGACAACGGCGGCCTTCTGTGACTGGGCCGCGACCACCTGCGCCTCGCGCTCTTCGACAAGGTTTTCCAGCCGCTCGATCTCGGCCAGACGCACCGCGCTGGACCCTTCGTCGCGCAGGGTGGTGTTGCGTTCCAGATCCTCAAGCGACTGATCCAGCGCCGCACGGGCCCCGGCGATCCCGGCATCGGCCTCGGCCAAATCGGTCTCAGCCACTTTCAATGATGCCTGAACCTGCGCAATCTGGGCATGCGCTGCCTCGACCTGAGCGGTTTGGGTGAAATCCTCGATCCGAAAAATCGGCTGGCCCGCAGTGACCAGTTCGTTGTTGCGGACATACACCTCGGACACCCGTCCGCCCAGTTGGGGCAGAATCGTCACGGTCCGGAAATAGGAAGCAGCCGTGCTGCTGGAGGGGTGGAAATAGAACAGCGTGGTGATCACGGTCAGCGCCAGAATGGCACAGGTCGTCAGACCCCATCGCAGCTCGTACCACATTGTAAACAAAGTGATTTCATGCCCGATCCGCTTGCCCTGAACGAAGCGGCGGAACAGGTAGTCTGGCAGCACGGTAACCAGCGCGCACATCAGTGTTTCAAGCATGTCTCAGTGCTCCTGCGGCGCGGTGGGTTCGGGGTCGGGCAAATCCGCAGGCGGTTGTGCCTCTCGTTGCGGTCCCAAAGATCGGATCGCGTCGGCTATGCCCCGCAATGGGGCGGCAAAGTCAGGAAACTGGAACCCGGCCACCAGAATGGCCGCAACCCAGAACAGGCCGTTATGGGTGAACAGGGCCAAAAGCGCCAATATCCCGACCAGTTGGAACTGAGGGTGGTTGGATTCATGCGCGATCTTTTCCGGGATCGAATGCAGGGTGAAGTACCCCACCCCAATCAGCACGATCACGATGACCGTGAATATGAGCATGAATGTAAAAAGAAAATCACTTCCGTCCGCCTGGGTCACATAGGACGGAATATGTCCTGTGGCCATCGGGTGTAAATCTGCGGTGCTCACCCTGCCCTCCTGCTTATGATGCGTCCATGTTTGGATGGGTTGATAGACAAATTCAAGCCTGCTTATAGTTTGGCGCAGGCTTGTCAGAACCTTCATTAACGTTACGCGGTCCCGATGTTTTTCCATTTCTCATCCGTTTTTGCCGGGGCACAACCCACCAACTGCGCGGAACGCCATGATTGATTTTCTTGTCATTGGCGGCGGCATCGCAGGGCTAAGCGCAGGTGCGCGCCTGTCGGATCATGGCCACGTGGCCGTGCTCGAGGCGGAAGACGCGCTTGGCTATCACGCCTCGGGCCGGTCTGCGGCGCTGTTTGAGAAAAACTATGGTCCGGCATCGGTGGTAGAACTGAGCAAGGCGGGTGCAGAATATCTGAGGTCGGAAAACGGCGGCTATCTGAGCCCGCGTGGGCTGATGCTGGTAGGCTCTAAAGAACAGGCCGAGGTCTTCGCGAAAGACTGCGCCGACCTGAACCTGCAAGATATCCCGACCGATCACGCTATTGATCGGGTTCCGATCCTGCACCCTGAACGGCTTGGATTTGCCGCCGTCAGCGAGGCGGCCTTTGACATCGATACCGACCGGCTGCTGCAGGATTTCGCCCGCACCATCCGCCGGAATGGCGGTCAGGTTCTGACCAAGCGCAAGGTCAGTGCAATACGCAAGGCCGCACAGTGGCTGGTCGAAGCGGGTGAGACTTATGAGACCCGACATCTGATCAACGCCGCCGGGGCATGGGTCGACGAAATCGCCACCTTGGCGGGCATCAAGCCCATCGGGATCTCGCCGCGCCGCCGGTCCATGGCCCGCATCCCGGCTCCGGGCGGGCATGACACGACCAAATGGCCGATGATGCTGGGCGCGGGCGAGGCGTGGTATGCGAAACCGGACGCTGGAAAGCTGCTGGTGTCCCCGTCCGAGGCGCATCCCGTGCCACCTCACGACGCTTATGCCGACGATATGGTTCTGGCCGAGGGTCTGGCCCGATACGAAGACATCGTTACCGAACCGGTAACGCGCGTTGAGGCGAACTGGGCCGGTCTGCGCAGCTTTGCCCCGGATGGGACTCTGGTTCTCGGGCCCGACCCGGCTGAGCCCACATTCATCTGGTCGGCAGGACAAGGCGGTTACGGGTTTCAGACCGCCCCGGCAGCCTCGGCGTTGGTGGCCGCGCTGGTTACCGGGCGTACGACGGGCCTAGCCCCCAACGTGGTTTCCGCGTTGCGCCCGGACAGGTTGCGGGCATGAGCAAGCGGCCTTTGCCTCCTCGCGCGGGCAGCGCCATTCAGGCAGAGGGCGCGCGTCTGGTCACGCCAGCGGCCACGCGAAACAGTGACGCGCTGTGCAAGTTGTTGGAAAGGACGGCTCCCACCACCGGCAAGGCGCTCGAAATCGCCAGCGGAACCGGCCAACACGTCGCCGCCTTTGCCCGGCGATTGCCGAGCCTCTCCTGGCAACCGACTGAGATTGACCCCGAACGCCGAGCCAGCATTGATGCCTATTCGTCGGGGCTGCCCAACGTCGCCAAGGCGGTGAAACTGAACGCTGTATCCACCGGCTGGTCCGCCCTGTTCGAAAGGCAGGACCTGATCGTCCTAATCAACCTGCTCCACCTGATTTCATGGCCCGAAGCAGAGGTTCTGGTCCACGAAGCCGCACAGGCCCTGAACCCGGACGGGCGGCTGGTTCTGTACGGCCCGTTCAAACGCGCGGGGCGCCTGACCAGTGACGGTGATCAGCGCTTTCACGAAGCCCTGATCCAGCAGGACCCTGAGATCGGCTACAAGGACGACACCTACATGCATGCGCTGCTGCGAGATAGCGGCCTTGAGCTTGTCGAAATCGCCGAGATGCCCGCGAATAATCTGGCCTTTATCGCGAAACGACCCGGCACCTGATCGAGATCAAAGCCGATTCAGCGCCCCCTCCATCATATGCAATTAACGATATGTATTGAAAGGGACAGGACCATGACCTGGCAGGACGCTCTGAAGAATACCCGCAAGGGGCTGCGCAACCTCAACGGCGCGCTTCCCGATACCACCCGCGCCTTTGGCGCGCTGGGAAAGTCGGTCAAAGAAGGCGGGACGCTGGACTACAAGACAAAAGAATACATCGCCCTAGGCATGTCCATCGCCATCCGGTGCGAGCCCTGCATCACGCTGCACACCGAAGCGCTGGTCAAGGCCGGAGCCACCCGGGACGAGGTCTCGGATGTGCTGGCCATGGCCATCCAGATGGGCGGGGGTCCCTCGATGATGTATGCCGCCAAGGCACTGGAGTGTTTCGACGAGTTCAGCGCCTGAACCCTTGAAAGCCTGCTCACGCAGGCTTGCCTCCGGCGGAGGTATTTTTGAACAGAAGAAGAAACAGTTTCTTAACCTTCTTCGTAGCACGATGCCCATGCGGTACAGGCGGAGGCGCCGATGGCCGTAACAGGAGAAGGCCCCCCTTGCCAAAAGCAGGGGGGCTGGATCTTATCCCCAGCCCCCGCTTCTTCTGTTTATAAATACTTCCGCCGGAGGCATGTGCCGCCACAGGCGGCGCATTCCCGGTGTGCCGCCATCGCCTTATCCTAAGTTAGCCGTCCTTACGGATGGTCTCGTTCTTCGGGTCGTAGGGGCTGTCGCAGGTGACGACGGCATCCCACAGCTTATCCTGAATCTTGACCTGCAGCTTGGTGCCTTCGACCGCCAGTTCGGGCTTCACATAGCCCATACCAATGGATTTCTCGAACGCCACCGAGTACCCGCCCGAAGTCAGACGACCCACGCGCTCGCCTTCGGGTGTATACAGCGCCTCGCGGCCCCATGGATCGGCATCATCCGGTCCGTCGATAAGCACAGTGCAGCATTTAACTCGAACGCCAGTATCTTCCAGCTTGGCCTTGCCATGGAAATCCTTGGACAGGTCGACAAAGCGCGGCAGGTCAGCCTCAAGCGGGGTCGCATCGCGACCTAATTCAGTGCCGAAGGCGCGATAGGATTTCTCCTGACGCAGCCAGTTCTGGGCGCGGGCACCGACCAGCTTCATGCGATGTTTCTCACCCGCCTTTTCCAGCAGATCGAACAGGTAGTTTTGCATCTCGATCGGGTGGTGCAGTTCCCAGCCCAGCTCACCGGTATAGGCCACGCGGATCGCGTTGACCGGGCACATGCCCAGTTCGATCTGACGCGCCGACAACCACGGGAAGCGCTTGTTGGACAGCGCGGTTTCCGGTTCGGCGTCTTTGATGACCTCTTTCAGAACGTCGCGCGACTTGGGCCCGGCGATGGCGAAGACGCCCCACTGCGTGGTCACGTTTTGGATCTCGATATAGCCGAACTCCTCCATCTTGTCCTCGGCCGCCTTGCGCAGATAGTCGGCGTCATATTCGGTCCAGGCACCGGCAGAGACGATGTAATAGTTGTTCTCGCCGTTGCGGACGATGGTGTATTCGGTGCGGGTGGTCCCGTGCGAGGTCAGTGCGTAGGTCAGGTTGATACGACCGACCTTGGGCAGCTTGTTGCAGGTGAACCAATCCAGGAACTGGGTGGCACCGGGGCCTTTGACGACATGCTTGGTGAAGGCCGATGCGTCGATCAGGCCAACGCCTTCGCGGATCGCCTTGGCCTCTTCGACAGCGTACTGCCACCAGCCGCCACGGCGGAACGAACGGCTTTCCTTGTCGAAGTTGTCAGGTGCATCGACGGGGCCGAAATAGTTCGGGCGTTCCCAGCCGTTGACCCAGCCGAACTGAGCCCCGCGCGCTTTCTGACGGTCATAGGCCGGAACGGTGCGCAGCGGACGGCAGGCTTCACGTTCTTCGTCGGGGTGGTGCAGGATGTAGACATGCTCATAGCATTCTTCGTTCTTGCGCGCCGCGAACTCGGTGGTCATCCAGTTCGACGAATACCGCTTGGGATCCAGCGAGGCCATATCGATCTCGGCTTCGCCATCGACCATCATCTGCGCCAGATAATAACCGGTGCCGCCCGCAGCGGTGATCCCGAACGAAAACCCTTCGGCCAGCCACATATTGCGCAGGCCCGGAGCCGGGCCAACCAGCGGGTTGCCATCAGGCGTATAGCAGATCGGTCCGTTGAAATCGTCCTTAAGGCCGGATTCGGCGCAGGAGGGCACGCGCTCGGCCATCGCCATGTACTGATCTGCAATGCGGTCCAGATCCAGCGGAAACAGGTCGGCGCGGAAGCTGTCCGGCACGCCATGTTCGAACCGCGCAGGCGCACCGTGTTCATAAATACCCAGAATCCAGCCGCCGCGTTCTTCGCGCGCATAGGATTCATTGTCCGCATCCCTAACAACCGGGTGCTCGGGGTTGCCCGCTTCGCGCCATTTGACCAGCTCTGGGTCCTTGTCCATCACGATGAATGTGTGTTCGACTGGGATCGCGGGCATCTTGATGCCCAGCATCTTGGCGGTGCGCTGTGCGTGGTTGCCTGATGCGGTCACAACATGCTCGGCGGTGATCACCACCTGTTCGTCGCTCTCGACAAGGTTCCCGCCCTTTTCGACCATCTTGGTGCAGGTCACTTCCCAATGGGTCCCGGTCCAATGGAAAGCATCGGCCTGCATCTTGCGGACGATCTCGACACCGCGCTGGCGGGCCCCTTTGGCCATCGCCTGGGTCACATCGGCCGGGTTAATGTAGCCATCCTCAGTATGGTAGATCGCGCCATTCAGGTCCGAGGTTTCGATCAGCGGCCAGCGTTCCTTGATCTGCTCGGGGGTCAGCCATTCATAGGCAACGTCACAGGTCTCGGCGGTCGAGGCATAGAGCATGTATTCATCCATACGCTCTTGCGTCTGCGCCATGCGCAAGTTGCCGACGACGGCGAAGCCCGCGTTCAAGCCGGTTTCTTCTTCAAGCGTCTTGTAGAAATCAACCGAGTACTTGTGGATGTGGGTCGTCGCATAGGACATGTTGAACAGCGGCAACAGGCCCGCTGCATGCCAGGTGGAGCCCGAGGTCAGTTCGTCCCGTTCGATCAGCATCACATCGTCCCAGCCCGCCTTGGCCAGGTGATAGGCAATCGAGGTCCCAACGGCGCCGCCGCCAACGACCAGTGCTTTGACTTGGGTTTTCATAGCCGGGTGTCTCCCCCTTGAATTAAGTTGACACCATATGGCGCACTTCGGGGCGCAAACGCGACATTCATCCGACCAGTGATATGAAAAAAACGACCCGAACGCGGGATGCAGGTCGCGAATCCGCCGGTTTCTGTGGCTGGTTCAGCCGCCCGAGCGGCAGCGCGTGCTGATCCCGGTCTTGGCGCAGGTCAGTTTGGATGGGCCTGACGCACCCGCATCGGTGGCCGTTTCCGCGCTCGACTGCGTGATGATCAAGGCCAGCGCGTTGCGATACGTCGTCTGCAGGATGGTCTCGTAATCCGGGACCTCTCCGCCGGTTGCGTCAAGCGTGGCACCGGGCGCTATAACTTCGACGAAGCTGTTGATCAGCGCGATATGGTCTTCCGAGTTCAGGGCCTGTTTGATCGCCAGATCGGCGCGAGCCTGAATCATCGCCCGGCGCAAGGCGATCATCTGCGCGGCGACGTCCGGTTGCTGCGCTGGTGCGATCTGCACCGCCTGCCCGATGGTCGGGACGGGGTGTTCAAGCGCGTTGTTCAGCCCGTCGAATTCGAGGTCTTCAAGAAGGGCCAGAATAGCCTCGTCCGACGCGGCGGCGCGGACGCGTATCCGGATTTCGTCGTCGAACCCGACCCAGCCGTCGAATGTGCGAAAGCCAGTCTGTGCGGGCTCCTGCAATTGGCCAAAACCAATTCCGCCCACGACCGCGTAGCCAAGGTAGTCCGGCTGACGTGCAACCTTGCCTTCGGAAATCTCGGCCATTCCGGCCATGACACCTTTGGTTTTTTGCAACTCGGGGCGTGCGGCCTCAAGCCAGATGACTTCCGCGCCGTTGTCGTAGACCCATCCGACCGCGTCCTGCTGACGGTCGAGGTCGCCCCAGACCGAGGCACCAGCCCCTGCCGATGGCGCGCTGCGCGACCAGCCTTCGGGGGCTTCGGGCAGAAACGCCAGAGTCTCAGCCGCCGCGACTGGGCCGGAGAGCCCGATGCGAGACGGGACCGATGCGACATAGTCTTGCACGCTCAACCCGCCTTCGACCTTTTTGACCTGCTGCATGTAATCCAGCCCGCCCACGACAAGGCCGCAAACAACGGCGAATCCAGCAAGATACTTGGCGCTCATGACATCATCCCTTTAAGTCCCGGTTGGATTCACCAGAAAAACTGGACGATTTCAGGGCCAAATGCTGACTTGTGTTGGAAGGGGCCGCTAAAGGATCTTGCCCGGATTCATGATGTTGTCGGGGTCCAGCGCTGCTTTGATTGCGGCCATGTAATGCGTGGCGGCCCCGAGTTCCTTGATCAAATAGGGGCGTTTGCCCTGCCCGATCCCGTGCTCGCCCGTGCAGGTGCCCTCCATCGAGATGGCCAGATCGTTGAGCCAGCCGACAAATTCATCGGCGCGCGCGATTTCATCCGCGTTCTCCATGTCGATCAGCGGCAGGGTGTGAAAGTTGCCATCCCCCACATGCCCCACCATCGGGGCGATCAGGCCCAGCGCGGCGGCCTTGTCCTGTGCGGCCCCCACCGCCTCGGCCAGACGTGAGATCGGGACGCAGACATCGGTCGAGACCCCCTGCGTGCCGGGGCGCAACTGCAAGCAGGCCCAGTACATATCATGGCGCGCTTGCCAGAGCTTGTTGCGCTCTTCGGTCGTCGAGGTCGCGGCGAAATCGGTGCCGCCGAATTCCCCGGCGATCTGCCCGAAGGTTTCCGCCTGTTCCGCCGCACCGGCGTCCGAGCCATGGAATTCAAGCAACAACAGGGGCGTTTCGGGCAGGGTCAGGCCGGAATAGGCGTTGGCGGCCTGAACCGAGAGTTGGTCCAGCAATTCGATCCGCGCCACGGGGATGCCGTACTGGATCGTCATCATCACCGCCCGGCAGGCGGCATCGACAGTAGGGAAGGAACAGCGGGCGGAACTGATCGCCTCGGGGATGCCATGCAGGCGCAGGGTGAGTTCGGTGATGATGCCCAGCGTGCCCTCGGCCCCGATCAGCAGCCGCGCCAGATCATACCCTGCCGAGGATTTGCGCGCGCGGTTGCCGGTGCGGATGATCTGCCCGTCGGGCATCACGGCCTCAAGGCTCAGCACATTGTCCTTCATCGTGCCGTATCGCACCGCGTTGGTGCCCGAGGCCCGCGTGGCCGCCATGCCGCCCAGCGAGGCATTGGCCCCCGGATCGATTGGAAAGAACAGGCCCTGATCGCGCAGATGGGTGTTCAGGTCCTGGCGCGTCACGCCCGGTTGCACGACACAATCCAGGTCTTCGGCATGCACCGCCAGCACCCGGTTCATCTGCGTCAGGTCCACCGAGACCCCGCCCGCAGGCGCATTCACATGCCCCTCCAGCGAGGTGCCGGTCCCGAACGGGATCACCGGCACTTTATGCGCGGCGCAGGTTTTGACGATCTCGGCGACCTCTTCCGTCGAATGCGGAAACACCACTGCATCCGGGCTTTGGTTGGGAACCCAGGTGGTGGTATGGCCATGCTGCTCGCGGATCGCTTCCCCGGTTTGCAGCCGGTCGCCGAACCGTTGCTTCAGAATGCCGATCGCGGTTTCAATCCCGGCGTCGTTGCGCGGCAAATCGGTTGCCTTGACCATCGTCTCCTCCCCGGCCCACTCGGTTGGCGGGTCGTTTCCTACATGGCTATAAGGCGCGCCGGATCAGAGCAACACGAAACCCGGTTCACCGCGCCCATGTGCTCTAATCATCTTCCGCGTCGCGGTCCGTTTGATATCGCTTCAATCCACGAAATTCCGGTAACCACGCCTCGCGCCGGATCACCCAGCTTTCGTAGGTCGGCTGCAACTGGTTTGGCTTGTCTAATGTGCCAAGATGCACCTCGACCTCATCTCCCGAGCGCGCGAACACAGGCGAGCCACATGTGGGGCAGAAGAACCGCCCGGCATAGCTGCGCGTCTCGCCCGAGACGGTCACCTTATCCTTCGGAAAAACGGCGGCGGCGTAGAACAAAGCGCCATGATGCTTGCGGCAGTCGAGGCAATGGCACATCCCGACCCGCAGGGGCGGCCCGGAGGCCATCAGCCGCACGGCACCGCAGCGGCATCCGCCCTCATAGCTCTCCATAACGTCCCCTTGTGGCCAAGGCAGTGGCGATCGGCCTACAACATCGCAGGAACAACTTGATCGGGCGGCCTGTGGCCATCCTCGAAGGTCTTGATGTTGATGATCACCTTCTCACCCATCTCGATCCGCCCCTCCAAGGTCGCCGAGCCCATATGGGGCAACAGCACCACATTCGGCAGGTTCCGCAGGCGCGGATTGACGTTAATGCCGTTCTCATAGACATCCAGCCCCGCCCCGGCGATGTCACCGGACCGGATCAGCCGCGTCAGCGCGTTTTCATCGACCACTTCCCCGCGCGAGGTATTCACGATCACCGCCGAGGGCTTCATCAGCTTCAGCCGCCGGGCATTCATCAGATGGAAGGTCGACGGCGTCGACGGGCAGTTGACCGAGATGACATCCATCCGCGCCACCATCTGGTCCAGACTTTCCCAATAGGTCGCCTCAAGCTCCTGCTCGGTTTCGGGGCGCAACCTGCGGCGGTTGTGGTAGTGCACCTGCATCCCGAAGGCCGCCGCACGGCGCGCAACCGCCTGCCCGATGCGGCCCATGCCAAGGATGCCCAACCGGCGACCGCCAATCCGGCCGCCCAAATAGGCGGTGGGGGCCCAGCCAGCCCAGTCCCCCTTTTGCATCACGCCCAAGCCCTCGGGGATACGGCGAGTGACGGCCAGGATCAGAGCCATCGTCATATCGGCGGTGTCATCGGTCAGAACACCGGGGGTGTTGGACACCAGCACACCGCGCTGCCGCGCCGTCGCCACGTCGATATTGTCAACACCTGCGCCATAATTGGCGATCAGCCGCAGCTTTTCGCCCGCGTGCCCCAGCAGACCACCATCAATCGTATCCGTGACCGTGGGCACCAGCACATCGGCCTCTTTGACCGCTGCGACCAGTTCATCGCGGGTCATCGGGGTATCATCCGTGCGCAAACGAACATCAAACAGCTCGCTCAACCGGGTTTCCACCGCCTCGGGTAACCGTCGCGTAACGACAACACTCAGACGTTCTCTTGGCACCTCTGCCCTCCCACTGCTTTGCAAACCTTCGCGCGCCATGGCATCGTGGCGCAGGATAAGGCGGGGCACAAGAACCCCATGGGCATTGAGACGACCTTTTTTCGCAAGCAGATCAACAGGCACAAGAGCAGACAGTCAGTGAGTGGTCTTTTACCGGTAAAGCGCCTTTGTTTGGCGATCCTAACCGCGTTCCTGTTCGCGCAGGGGCCCGTTGCGGTCGCGGCACAGGACAAGCGCGGCCCGGTGACCAACCTGCCGCTGCCCCGCTATGTCTCGATGAAAGCGGCTGAAGGAAACGTGCGCCGGGGCCCGTCGCTGACCCATCGAATCGACTGGGTTTTCAAGCGGCGCGATATGCCGCTGCAGATCACGGCGGAATACGGCAACTGGCGCAAGGTTCGGGACCGCGACGGCGCCGGAGGGTGGGTCCACTATGCCCTTCTGTCAGGCGTGCGAACAGTGTTGATCGAATCTGAAATGTTGCCGGTCTACGCCCGGCCCGATCCGGCCTCGCCCGTCAATGCGCATTTCGAAACCGGAGTGGTGGCGCGTCTGGGCACCTGCTCGTTGGACTGGTGCAAAATATCAGCGGGCGGCTATCGCGGCTGGACCCTGAAATCGAACCTGTGGGGCGTCGATCCATCGGAAATCCGCGAGTAGCCGAGGTTTCAAGCTAGGCCTCAGCGGGGGGTTCAGCGCCCCGTGCGCCCATTTCCTGATCCAACAGCAGCAGGTTCCAGCGATCATCGTTTGCGGCCTTGGTCCGGTCGAGAATCTGGCCGAACAAATCCTCTTCCTCGGTCTGTTCTTCCACGAACCAGTTGAGCATATTCTGCGTGCCGTAATCCTTGACCTCGTGGGCCAATGCGAACAGCGCGTTGATCTGGGCGGTCACCGCTTCCTCATTACCCAGCGCGGTTTCCAACGCATCCGCCGGAGAGGCAAAGTCAGATTTTGGCTGATCGATTCCCGCCATTTCGATTCGCCCCCCGCGCTTTGCCATGAAGTCGAACAGACGCATCGCGTGCGTCACCTCCTCGGCCGACTGGGCGCGGAACCACTGGGCAAACCCGGGCAAATCCTGGGTTTCAAAATAGGCCGCCATTGCCAGATACGCGTGAGAGGCTGACAGCTCACTATTGATCTGACGATTCAGGGCCTCGGCCAGTTCGGGGTTGAGTTTCATCGGCAGCTCCCAAAGCAAAATTTGGTTTCGTTGGCGGAAATCTAAGGGCTTTGGCGGATAGGTGCAATGAAAGCGTTCTATTTTTCAATATGTTGATAACCGCTTGGTGCACGCGAAAGGCGTACGCATGACCAGCATGGCATTGGCCCGCCCCCTGACAATTCGCCGGGCTGGTCCCTGCTACGGAACTTTCGGTCGCAGTGTTGGTTCCCGCCTTTGACGCTTGGAATTGTCCGCAGCGCGCACTGCGCTTACAAGGGAAAACCCTACAACAGCCAGAGTCAGTTTCGCCGACGCACGGCCCTTATGTCTCCATCGGGCTGACGACCAAAATAAATCCGAAGCACCCTGAGATTTTTCCCCAAAAAGCCCTTGAACCCTGCCAGCAACAATCGTAGACAGCCGCTCACCGTTGGGGTGTAGCCAAGTGGTAAGGCAGCGGTTTTTGGTACCGTGTATCGTAGGTTCGAATCCTACCACCCCAGCCATCTTTTCCCGATATCGCCGCAAACACACGACGTTTCACGAACGCGAGACATAGGACGCAGCGCATTGCCTAATGCTCGGCAAGGGCGCACGTTTGGTACGTCACCATTCGAACATAGCCTGAATATGAACCTAAGAGACCTTCAATACGTCCTTGCTGTCGCAGCCCATCGGAACTTTACGCGTGCCTCACAGGATGTTGCCGTCAGTCAACCCGCCCTCTCGAACCAGATCAAGAAGCTTGAAGCGGAATTGGGGGTTTCGATCTTTGAACGCGGGAAAGACGGTGTTTCCCTGACCGCTTTCGGGCAGGAGCTGATCACCCACGCCGCGCAGATCGTCGAGATTGTCGATACGATTGGCGATCTCGCGCAGCGTCATCAGACCACCGAACTGCCTCCGATCCGGTTGGGTATGACGCCGACTCTGGCTGCCTACCTGTCCTCGTACTTTCGCGAGCTGTTCACCAAGGTGGTCGCCGACCGCAAGATCATAATTGTCGAGGAATATCCCGTCGCGTTGGCCAAGATGGTCGAGGATCGCGCGGTCGATATGGCCTTTATCGCGCGCAAGAGCTTTGACAGTATCTATGGCGGGTCCAAGCAGCCGCTGGATTTTACCTCTTTGTGGTTGGAACCGCTGTTTCTGGGGGTCCGCGCCGATCATCCGCTAAGCCGGAAATCCAGCATCTGGGCGCATGAGGTCCCGGCGGCACAGTTGATCCGGTTCCCGATATCCTTCGGCTACGATCTGGAGCGCGACCTGCCAGAACCGCCCAGCACAGGAGCCGAGGAAACCGGCATTGACGTAACGACCGCACGGTTCGAAACCGTGTGCAGATACGTGGCGGAAAGCGATGCCTGCACAATGGTGAATGCCATCGCGGCGGAACAGTTCAAGCGCGACGGATTCGGGCTGTGCTTTATTCCGTTCGATGACAAGGGCAATATGCGGGAACTTGGGGCGATCACCCGACCGCAATATCCCAGTCCCGAAATCATCGAGGCGATGAGCAATCATATCTGCGCCACACCGCCGCGCGGCACTGTTGCGTCGCGCAATACACGCCTTGTGAAGACACCCGTTTCGACGGACGGCTGAGAAACAGACTCAGGCAACCTCTGCCCGCGCGGCTTCGTTCCTTTACCGACAGCGACCCGAATTTGGCCGATCCCCGAGGGGCTGAATACGGTCTAAATTCCATACTTTTTTGTGAAGATGCGTCAGTGAATAGATCCGGTGCGACAAGCTTGAAACTATAAGTAGCTGTAATTGCAATATAATTACCCTTCATAACCTCGCGAATTACGTGAGTATTTGCGTTGGTTATGCCCCCCATTCAAAGGAAAAATTTCCAATAACCCGCGCCCTCCGCACCTGTTGAGACAGCGGAAAGACGGCCAGCCGGTTCGACCTCCGCCTGAAATTAACTCAAGCAGGGAGACACCCGATGCTATCCGAATTTCTCGCAAGTTTACGCTCCAGATTGCTGACGACATCGTCACTGGCGCAGGAAACCGTTCGCGATGGACAAACACTGTCCAACGGTTTTTTTCAAAACACCGTGGTCGACAACACACCGGCCTTTGTGCTGGATAATGACTTTGCTCGCCTTCTGAACTTTGGCCAGATCACCACCAACAACGCGGTGGCGGCCGTTTCGGTCGAAGGTGAAAACGCGCAGGTGTTCAACTTCCGCTCGGGCAGCATCGAGGCGAACTCGGGCCCCGACGCGCTGGCCACCGGCATTCAGGTGACCGGCAGCGCCGATATCCGCAACTTTGGTGAGATCGCGGGTGAGTTCAATGGCATTCAGTTTGCGGGCGCAGGCAGCTCGGGCACGCTGGACAACTTCCGGGGCGGCGTCATTTCGTCTGACAGCCGAGCGGTGGATATTCAGGGCGAAGGTGTCAGCGTTCGCAACTTTGGTGACATCGTCGGCACCGGCGATCAGCGCAACGGCACGATCTACACCAACTCGACCGCCGAAGATGTCAGCATCTCGAACTTCTCGGGCGGCACCATCGACGCAGGCGAAGGCAACAACGGAGCCGGTATTTCGCTTCAGGTCGGGGATGAGGTCGGCGACCGGGTATCCAACACCCTGTTCAACGGCTTCGGCGCGACCATTCAGGGCCGCGGGCAAGAGGCCTCGAACACGCCGGGTGCCGGTGACGGCATCCGCATCAACAACGGGGCCGAGGGTACGATCTCAGAAACCGATATCGTCAACAGCGGGTTGATTTCATCCGAAAGCGATCAGGGCACGGCGGGCGGTATCCGCATCGCCGACGGTGCAGCGGCTGAGGGCCGTATCCTGAACACCTCGACCGGTGTGATCGAAGGGGTGCGCAATGGTCTGTATATCGGTGAGGCCGAGCATGATCTGGATGTGCTGAACTTTGGCACCATCCAGTCCGACAGCCGCGCGGTGAATATCGACGGAACCGGCGTGAACCTCGTCAACGGGGGCGACATTCTGGGCACTGGTGATCAGCGCAATGGCACGGTATATGCCGACGGCACGGCGGATGACTTCTCGGTCAGCAATCTGGCCAATGGCCTGATCGACGCGGGCGAGCACAATCAGGGCTCGGGTTTCGGCGTTGAAATCGGTGGAGCCGAGGACGGTGCGAACACCTTCACGCTGGACAATGACGGCATCATTCAGGGTCGCGGCAACGCGGGCGCTGCGCTGGGTCTGGCTGGTGACGGCGTGCGCATCGGCAACGTGGGCAACTCGGGCACAACCGATGCCACGATCACCAACACGGGTACCATTTCGTCTGAAGGGGCCAATGGCACGGTTGCCGGTCTGCGTGTCGTCAACGGTGTGAACTTCCAGGGAACGCTGACCAATGCGGGCCTGATCGAGGGCATTCAGAACGGTGTCTATTTCGGAACCGGTGACCACTCGGGCGGGTCGTTCCTGAACACCGGCACCATTCTCTCGGACAGCCGCGCGCTGAACATCGATGGTGACGGTCTGGAGGTGCGCAACGAAGGCGACATTCTGGGCACCGGCAATCAGCGCAACGGCACGGTTTATGCCGACGGCACTGCCGACAACTATACCTTCACCAACACCGGTCTGGTGGATGCGGGCGAAGGGTTCAATGGCTCGGCTGTCTCGCTGCAAACCGGTGATGTGGACGGAGATGTGGTTTCGGCTGCGATCTTCAACGAAGGCACCTTTCAGGGCCAAGGCGATGCAACCGAAGGCAATCAGGTTGGCGACGGCCTGCGCCTGTTCAGCAATGTCGAAGACGCCAGCTTTGCCGGTCTGGTCCAGAACAGCGGTGTGATCGCCGGGTCGGAAGACAGCGATGCCGCAGCGGGTATCCGCATCGATGGTGGTCTGAACCTGCTGGGTGCCATCATCAACGAAGGTGAAATCTCGGGTCAGGTCAACGCGATTGACGCGACCGAGGCAGGCTCAGTGACATTCGTTAACGATGACGAAGGTGTGGTAAATGGTAACGTGTTGCTGGGTGCCGGAGACGACATCGTTGTGGACCTCGGTCAGATCAACGGTGTCGTCAACGGCGGAGCCGGAGATGACGTTCTGATCACTGGCGACGGTGACAACGTGATCGTCGGTGGCCTTGGAAACGACTTCATCGAAGGTGGCGAAGGCTTTGACACCGCCGATTTCTCGGATCTGGATGTGGCGATCACCGTCAATCTGGACGCCAACGGCAACGGCACCGCAACCCGCGATACCGGGTTCAACGTCAGCGTCGTCAATCAGGCGGTGACCGCGCCCGGTCAGTTCGGGTCGGCCATTGCAGATGGTGCAGCATTTGTCGAACAGGCCGCTGCCGAGAACCTGTACTTCAACATCCACACAGCCGACTTTCCGGGTGGTGAAATTCGCGGTCAGTTGCTAGTCGACAGCGACGAAACCGTGGATGGCATTCGCACCATCACCCTGAGCGGTCCGCTGGATGCGGCGCAGGAACCCGGGCCCCTATCCGACAGCGATGCGACCGGTTTTGCGACGGCGGTTGTTGTTCAGAACCTGGAAACCGGTGAGGTCACCTATTCCAGTGAACTCAGCGTCACTGGCCTGAACGAAGCCGATCTGCTGACCCCGATCCCGGGTGTTGTCTCGGCCATCCACCTGCATAACGCACCTGCCGGTCAGAACGGCCCGGTGGTTCAGGACACGCTGGTTGATGCCGGTGCGACGCTGGACACTGACGCCACAGGCGGCACGGGTGTTGTCGGAGCGGACGTCATCGACAACCAGATCGAGACCGACATCCTCAGCTCGATCGAGCGGGTTGTGGGCTCGGGCGACAGCGACACCATCGACGTTTCGGGCTTCAACGGTGTGACCGTTGATCTGGACCTCAGCGGTCCTGCCCCGAACCCGGCTGGTAATGGGGATGAGGGTCCGCAGGACGGTGCCATCATCCAGAACGGCGTGATCGTTGCCGAAATCGACGACTTCGAGAACGTGATCGGCACCAGCGGCGATGACCTGCTGCTCGGCAACAACGAGTTCAACGTGCTCGACGGCGGTGCCGGTAACGATGCGATCCACTCGTTCGGTGGGGCCGACATCATCATCGGCGGCGAAGGCATCGACACCGCGCTGTTCACCGCGGGGCCGGGCGTTGTGCTGGACCTCGATGAGGACGGCAACGGTGTTGCGCAGGTCAACGCGCCGGATGGGGCCACGCTGGATCAGGTCTTCGGGTTCGAGAACATCAACGGCTCGAACAACGCAGGCAGCCCGAATGGCGGCAACGACATTCTGTCGGGCAACTCGGGGTCGAACACCCTGAACGGTCAGGCGGGTGACGATGTGCTGAACGGTGAGGGTGGCGATGACATCCTGGTCGGTGGCGCAGGCAACGACACCTTCGTCTTCGAGGGCGACTTCGGCAACGACGTCATTCAGGACTTCCAGGCTGGCTTCGACCAGCTGGCATTCGGCGACTTCGAAGGCCCGCTGAACGTCAGCCAGGATGGCGGCGACGTGGTTCTGTCCTTCTCCTCGGACAACTCGGTCCGGCTGGAAGGCGTCAATGCCAGCGACCTGACAGACGACGACTTCGTCGCCTGATCAAAAAGCCAAAGGGTGGCGGCGCAGGTCGCCACCCATTCACCCTGAAAAGAGATCACCGTCATGTTTCAGAAAAAATCATCCGTCAAAACAGCCTGGGCCTCACTGCGGGGCGGCTTTTTCGCAATCGGCTTTTTCAGCCTTGTTCTCAACCTTCTTATGCTTGCCGGTCCGCTTTACATGCTGCAGGTCTATGACCGCGTATTGACCAGCCAGAACATGGACACCCTGATCGCCCTGACCCTGCTGCTGGGGGGTGTGTTCATCGTCACCGGCCTGCTGGACCTGATGCGGGTGCGCATCCTGAACCGGCTGGGCGCGCGGTTCGAGCTGAAGATCGGCGCGCCGCTGCTGCAGGCCTCGATCCGTCGTCGGGTGCAGGGCAAATCGACGGCAACAGATAACCCGGCCGCAGACATCACCGGTCTGCGCGATTTCATCTCGGGTCCCACGCTGATCGCGTTTTTTGACGCGCCGTGGATCCCGATCTATCTGGCGGTGCTTTACATGCTGCACCCCTATCTCGGCGCGCTTGGCCTTGCCGGAGCGTTGACCCTTACAATTCTGGCCCTGATAAACAATTCGCGCTCGGCTGAGGTGATGCAGGACGCATCCCGCGCGCGCAGCAGGTCCGACGCTTTGTTCACCGCAAGTGAGCAAAATGCAGAGCTTGTCCACGCCATGGGGATGAATGGTGATCTCGCCCGTCGCTGGACAGCTCTGCAACAGGATGCCCATACGCTGAAGACCCGCGTGGCCGACCGCATCGCCAGTTTCTCGGTTCTGTCCAAGACGATCCGCATGGCGCTGCAGTCGGGTATGCTGGGTCTGGGCGCGGCGCTGGCCATCACCGGTCAGGCCACCGCGGGGGTGATGATCGCGGCCACCATCGTGCTGGCCCGCGCTCTGGCCCCGATTGATCAGCTGATCGGCCAATGGCGCGGTTTTCTGGCGGCGCGCGGATCCTACAAGAACTTGCGGGCTTTGGATGAGGCCTTCCCAGTGCAACCCAAACGCCTGGCGCTGCCGCGTCCGCAGTTTTCGATCAACACGGTAATCACGCAGGCGGGCCCGCCGCTGGCACGCAACGCAACCATCGGCGGGATCGAGTTTGCCCTGTCTGCCGGTGATGTGGTTGCCGTCATCGGCCATAGCGGCTCGGGCAAGACCACGCTGGCCAAGATGCTGGCCGGTATCTGGACGCCGCAGCGCGGGGCGATCCGTCTGGACGGCACGCCCATGGCCAAATGGGACCCGCAGGATCTGGGGCACATGATCGGTTACTTGCCGCAGGATGTGCAGCTGTTCGACGGCACCATCCGCGAAAACATCGCCCGCTTTTCGACCTCGGTCGACGACGCTAAGGTGTTCGAGGCCGCCGTCGCCGCCGATGTGCACGGCCTGATCAGCAACCTGCCCGATGGCTATGACACCCAGCTGGGCGATGGCTTCCACCTGTCCGGCGGTCAGCGTCAGCGTATCGCTCTGGCTCGTGCGCTTTACAAGGATCCCTTCATTCTGGTGCTGGATGAGCCGAACTCGGACCTCGACGCGCAAGGCGAGCTGGCCCTGCGCAATGCGATCCGGGGTGCCAGTGCGCGCGGGGCGATCACCTTTGTCATGACCCATCGCCCCAGCACGCTGGAGGCTGTGAACAAGGTCTTGACCCTTAGCAAAGGGGCGCAGACCGGCTTTGGCAAAAAGGAAGACATGCTGCGCCCCCGGCAGACCGGTCTGCCGCCGCAGAAGAACCCTCAGATCGCGGCGCGTGATGCACAGCCGCCCGCTCAGAAAGGAGCAGCCCAATGACACCTGCAGTTTACAACGCACCCGATCAGAGCGTTCTGCGTTTGGAGGATTTCAACCGAGTTGAACAGAAAGTCGCCGGTTCGGGCATCAAGGGTTTCGTGATACTCGGCCTGCTGATCGTGACCGGTTTTGTCGGAGGCTCGGTCTACTGGGCCGCCACCTCGAAGCTGGACGGGGCCGTCGTTGCCCCCGCTTCTTTCGTGGTCGAGGGCAATCGCAAGACGGTCGAGCATCTGGATGGCGGCATCGTGCGGAGCATACTGGTTGCAGACGGCGATCTGGTCGAGGCCGGGCAGACCCTGGTCGAACTCGACAGCACCGATCTGGACGTCAATCTGGACGTGATCAAAAGCCAGTTGGGCGAGTTGACCGTCCGCCGTGCCCGTCTTGTCGCGCAAATCCGCGAGCAAGATCGTTTCGAGCATGCGGATGTCGCCGGGATGATGCGTGTCGACATGGACAGAGGCGACTGGAACAATGCGTACCTGACGCAGAAGCTGCTATTCGACGCCGAAATCCGGACGCGCGCGGCAGAACAAAACCTACTGGATCAGCAGGTCGCCAACCTGCGGGACCAGATCAGCGGGCTGCAGGCCCAGCGGCAGGCCAATACGCGCCAGATGGATATCACCCGCGAGGAGCTGGGCAATCTCGAAACGTTGCAAGCCAAGGGGCTAGTCGCCGCCAACCGCGTCAACAGCCGCCGGGTCGAGATCGAACGTCTGATCGGCGTCGATGCGTCGCTCACCACGCAAGAGGCGCAGGCCCGCAACCAGATCAGCGAATTGCAACTGGCCAGCATCGGCCAGCGGACTCAGCGGGCCGAGGCGGTTTCGACCGAACTGGCACAGGTCGAGGCGCTGCTGGCCACGCTCGAGCCGCAATATGTCGGTGCCGCCGAACGGCGCAAGCGCGTTGCGGTCACGGCTCCGGTCAGCGGGCGGGTCGTAGGCCTGACGGTCTTCACCTCGGGCGGGGTCGTCCGGCCCGGCGAGCCCATTCTGGACATCGTACCTGCCGATCAGCCTCTGATCGTTGAGGCGCGGGTGAACACTGCCGATATCGAAAAGCTCTATGTCGGCCAGTCCACCCGCGTGCGCCTGTCCGCCTTCGACCAAGGCGAGGTGCCCGAGGCCACCGGCAAGATCACCGATATCTCAGCCGACAGTCTTGAGGACGACCGCACCGGGCAGCCCTATTATCTGGCACAGGTGAAGCTGGATCAAAGCCAGTCAGACCGCGTCGATACGCTGGAGCTGGTGCCCGGCATGCCTGCGGATCTGTTCGTGAACACTGGCGAGCGCACGGCGCTGAGCTATCTGGCGCAGCCCCTACGCGACCGGATCGCCCGCACGTTCATTGAATAGCGTTACGTGGCCGGAGCGCGGGCTTTATCAAACGCTCTCCGGCCGCATTTTCGGTACAAGCGGGCTGGTCGGGCTTGGCTTGACCATACGCGCAGAGATCGCGCAACGGGCACAAAGAACAGAGCGGCTCGGTCGGATGGCACAGCCTTTTGCCAAGCGGATGATGGCCATCAATATCCGCTCTGCCCCAGTCATCGGGCAGCAGCGGCACCAGCCCGTCATACGCCTCGACCGCATTGTCCCGCTGACGGATCAGACTAAGACGCCAAGGGGCCCCGGATGACCGAAGCAGTAGAAAAACCGTCTTTGAATGGTGATCAACCGATCCGTGCGATCATCCGGCATCAAAAGTAACTGCAGGACAGGCAGCACGCTCAACAAAGAACAGCAGGTGAACAATTGCGCAAACCCGAGGGGCCAGAACGTTCATGAGACCCCGACCCAAACGCCGTTCTTCGGGAAAATCGACACAGACCGCGACGAAAACCCGGTTCTGCGTGTATGATCGACCCTTATTTGCAGCAGCTATGGGGGTTTTGAGATGAGCGTGACTGAAAACGGCAGCAATGCCATGGGCAATCCACCTGACGCAAACAGGGCGGAAGCCGAGTGGAAACGGGGCGAACGCAGGATGTCGCTGTACTCGATGATCCTCTCGGCGGTGTCTGTCACGCTGTCCTTCGGCCTTGGCGTGTTTATCTACATCGTCGAGGAATGGGACGAGAAATTCGAACGCAGCGTCACCGAGGTGGACCGGGTCTACGATCCGAAATTCTCGGACGCGCTGACAACCGTACTCGAGGCGGTTTATAAGTTCTACGAAGACCCCGAGAACGCCTACCTCAGCGCGGACGAGCGCTACGTCAAGTTCTGGCGCGAGGCCGATGTCGATCGTGAGATGCTGGTTGTGCTGCCCAGAATTACAACGATTGCAAACTGCGTTGAGCGCGAACAATGCTATCCCGAAGAGGTGTACAACCGGTTTCCCGAAATCACTCTTCAGGCGATCTATTTCATGCGGGAGTTCCTTTGGCCTGATTTTGAGGCCGAAGTGGATGAAGGGTGGTCAATTGGTTCGACCGACTACATGTTTCTGGCCAATATGTGTGAATGGACCGTGTCCAAATACGGCGATTTCCCGCTATGGAGCGCGCATCATGAAGAGTTGCGTTCGCCAGACGATCCGGCCCCAAACCCGTGCTTCGAGCGGATAGAATTTATTGATTAGTCCTGGGTTTTATCGCAGAAATTCAGTCATGTGACACAAATCCGGTTTCGGGCTACGAATTTTATTACAGTCATTTCAGGGCAAAGAATGGATCAAGCAAAGACCGACGGCAGTACGACCCGCGATCCAGGGCAGCGCAAGGGCTATGCCGTGGGGACCCACAGAATTCGCCCCCCGGCCCAGACGGTGGCCGGTCTGATGCCGCTTCTGGCGCAGGCCGGGATCACGCGGGTTGCCAATATCACCGGTCTTGATCGCATCGGAATCCCGGTCGTTTCGGTCAGCCGCCCCAATGCCCGATCGCTGTCGGTCTCGCAGGGAAAGGGCCTTGATCTAGATGCCGCAAAAGCCTCGGGGATCATGGAGGCCATCGAAAGCCACCATGCCGAGAATATCGACCACCCCCTGCGCCTTGCGTCCGAGCGCGAGATGCAGGGGCAGTTTCAGGTTGTTTCGCCCTCAACCCTGCCGCAACTGCGGGACACGCGGCATGATCCGGAGAAGCAAGTGCTCTGGATCGAAGGCATGGACCTGTTCCGCCAAACCCCAGTCTGGATGCCTTTCGAGGTTGTGCACACCAATTACACCGTGCCGACCAAGGCGGCGACCGGATGCCTAGTGGCCTCATCCAACGGCCTCGCCTCGGGCAACAGCACGGCCGAGGCCATCATTCACGGCATCGCGGAAGTCGTCGAACGGGACGCGATGACGCTGTGGAACCAACTGTCAGATGCCGGGATCGCATCAACGCGTGTTGACCTGAACAGCGTTGAGAACCAGGCCTGTCGGGTTCTACTTGCCAAGCTGCACGACGCAAACTTCAAAGTCGCGGTCTGGGACATCACCAGCGATGTAGGGCTTCCGGCCTTTTACTGCCTGATCGTGGATGCTGAGCGCCGCAACGGGCATTCGGGTGCGGGCGCGGGATGCCATACCTCTGCCGATGTCGCAATGGCGCGCGCAATCACCGAGGCGGTTCAGGTGCGCTGCAACTACATTGCCGGGGCGCGCGACGATCTACTGCCTGACGAATACGGCCAGGACAGTCAGCAGGCCAAGCGGGACAGGGCCGAATGGCTGATAAGCCTGCCGACCAGAGCGCCACGCGATCTGGGCTCCGTTGCAAGCTGGCAGAACAACACGCTGGACGCGGACCTTGAGACCATGCTGGCCCAACTCTCGGGCGCCGGTTTGGACCGCGTCGCCTGCGTGGACCTAAGCAAACCCGAGTTCGGCCTGGGCGTGGTGCGTATCGTGATACCTGGGCTCGAAGGCCCCGATGACCACCCCGATTACACGCCGGGCCGCCGGTCGTTGGCCCAACGGGGGCAACCGGCATGACCGCCTGTGTGTTCTCTGGCCCCACCCTGTCCGCCAATGAGATCACAGCGGTGTCTGATGCCGAGGTGCTGCCCCCCGCCGCGATGGGCGACGTGATCGCGGCGGTCAAGCGTGGCTTCACCCGGATCGGCATCATCGACGGCTATTTCGAAGGCCAGCCCTCGGTCTGGCACAAAGAGGTCCTGTGGGCGATTGACCAGGGCGTCACCGTTTTCGGCGCGGCCAGTATCGGCGCGTTGCGCGCCGCCGAGCTGTATCAGTTCGGCATGATCGGCGTGGGTGAGATATTTTCGGCCTATGCCGAGGGCGAGTTGGAAGACGATGACGAGGTCGCCCTTGTTCACGGCCCAGCCGAACTTGGGTACCAGTCCTTGTCTGAACCGATGGTGAATATCCGGCTGACGCTCGCCAAAGCGGTCGAAGATGGTGTTCTGTCGCCCGAGGTCGGGAGGACGCTGACCGATGACTGCAAAGCCCTGCATTTTCCGAACCGTACCTGGGCAAACCTGCTGGACCGCGCCGCCCAAAACGGCCAAGCCGAGCGCCTGTCCACATGGCTGGCCGACAACAAGATCGACCAAAAGAAACGCGACGCATTCGAGATGTTGCGGGCGATGACACAGGCCGACGCGGTCAGCGAGCCCAATTGTCACATGCAATGGACCGTGATGTGGGACAAAGCGCTGCAATGGCGCGAAGAAACCCACACTGATCACACTGGCGTTCTGGATGAACTGCGCCTATCCCCGGACAGGTTCGCAAACATGCGCCGCCGGGCGCTGGCGCGGGTGCTGGCCTCGGACGGGACGACTGTCGGGTCCACGTCGGGCGGAGATATGTCCGCTATGCTCAGCAAACTGCGCCGGGAACAGGGGTTGTTTTCGCTATCCGCGCTGGAAAGCTGGATGGCGGTCAACGCGTTGACCTCGGACGGGCTGGAACGGCTGCTGGCCACCGACAGCGCACTGGATGCGGCAGAAGAGGCCGCAGGCACCGCGCTGGACGACGCGCTGATCGGCGAATTAAAACGCGCAGGCCAATTTGCGGCGTTGTCAAAGCGCGCTGAGGCAAAACGCGAGGTTTTGGCATCCGATCAATCGACGCACGCGAGCGCGCCCGGCCCCGCCATGCTGCTGGACTGGTTCATCCGTGAAACCCGCGCGGCGTTCGACCCGGAACAGCCTCAAATACTGGCAAAAGCACTGGCCCTGCCGGATGTTGAAACACTGCACCGACTGATCGCCGATGAATTTCTGTTTCGTAAATTGCGCAAAACCGGAGATACTGACGACAGCACATCCGCGCCAAAGGATTTTTAGCACGTGTTTTATTGAAGGGCTGAATTGAATGGATCACCATCCCGGCACGCGTTTCCTGCTGTTCCCGCAACTGCCCACCACGCAAGAGGGGCGGTTCGCCGAAACGGTCTGGGTGTCCTCGCCCGCGGGTTCCGTTGGGCCGGGCCCGGCGGATGACCGGCTCTACGCCGTTTATCCGATCGACAAGCAACTGCCCTATGGCTTCTACCCCGGCCCAAACGGGCTGCCGGATCATTACAAACCCCCATGGGACGGCCAATCACATTCACCCGCCCTGCCGGACGCGCAGGGGCATTTCGATCACATTGACTTTCAAACACGCGAATTCGAACAGGCCCATGCCTTTGGCAGCGTCCGCTTCGCGCTGGACATCTGGGAGGAGTATTTCGGTGGCCAAATCCCGTTTCACTTCCGCGCGGAATACGACCAGTTGGAAATCGTTCTCCTCAAGGGGCTCGACAATGCCTATGCCGGGTACGGCTCGATCGAGCTTGGGTCCTACACGCGCGAGAATGGCGACTTTATGGATTTCGCGCTTAGCTTCGATGTGATCGCGCATGAGCTTGGGCACCTGATCGTCTACAGCGCCGTGGGTATGCCCGACACCTCGGATATGGATGGCGAACAGTTCGGGTTCCACGAATCTGCGGCAGACATGGTGTCTCTGATCGCGCTGATGCATTTCGAATCCGCGCGCGACGATCTTTTGGAGAAGAGCAAAGGCAACCTCTACTCCTTCAACCAACTCAATCGCTTTGCCGAGGTTTCGGATTTCGAACAGCTACGCCTGGTGTCGAACGATTCCAACATGTGGCAGTTCGAGCAGGGCTGGACCAGCGAACATGACCTGTCCCAACCCTTGACGGCAGCGTTCTTCGACATTCTCGTCGATGTGTTTCACGAGGAATTGCTGGCAGCCGGTCTGATGGCCGAAGAGCTTGAAGATCTGTCGGACCGGCTTGAGGATGATCCCAACTATCACGAGATCTTGCAGCCGATGTTCGACGCCAGCTATGCCAAATCGCCCGAGGGGTTTGCCGAGGCTCTGGACCGCGCGCGGGACTATCTGGGACACGTGCTGGCCCTGACATGGGTACGCCTGCCTGGCGTCCCGACTTACGCGGATTTCCGGCACGTCATGACCGGGGCGGATGAAACGCTGACGGGGGGCCGTTTTGGCCGAATCATCGAAGTGAACATGGCCCGACGCGGAATCGGTATCGTTTCTGCTGGCCCAAGGCAGACGCCGCCCGACGAAGAAAGCCACGCCTTTTCCGACCGAACCTATGTCCCTGAAAATACATCATTTCGCCCACATAAATGCACACCCTACCGAACCCGTTACATGCTGGCGCGCGGTGGCTAAAGGGGCGAAAATGCAGGAAAAACCTTGTTTCTGAATCGAAACTGCCTCAGGCTGTCGCCACTGTTACCAAGGTTAACATTTTTTCAAATTGATAATGGGGGGTTATCACAATGACCGAGAGCTTACTTAGTCTTTCCAAAGTCGTCCTGTTCGGCCGGGTTGTTACCGACCTTGAGTTCAAGATAGCCGAGCAGCCTCTGGATGACGATCAACACCCTGACGATCTGGACGAAGAGGGCAAGCCGCCACTTCTGGGCGGGAACAGTTTTCTGGCCCAACAGTTGTTCCGCTATCACGGGCAGGACAAGCGGCTTGCGCGATTTGCGCGGATTTACTGCTACAGCTACGAGTCGCACCTTTATGAGCTTGCGCGTCCCCAGATTTTCCTGGTGCACGGTAAGGGCACGCTTGTCGAAGGCCCCGAAGGCGACGCAGCAACCCGTTTTGCACGCACCTCGGGCCCTGTGGACCGAACCGGTGTCGATGCCCGAGGCTGGACCTTCGCGGATGACATGAGAGCTTGGGCTTTCGACAAAGGCGACTATTCTATCCGCCTTGATCCAAGCGCGGGCCCGCTGGAAGACATTCTGCTCGCTGCGGAAGTAAACGATCCGGCCTCGGCCTATAGCGGCGGCAAGGCCTATAGCGGCGGCAAAGCGTATAGCGGTGGTAAGGCCTATAGCGGCGGCAAAGCGTATAGCGGCGGCAAAGCCTATAGCGGCGGCAAAGCTTATAGCGGCGGCAAGGCCTACGGCGGAAACAGCGACTGAACTTGATGACCAGCTAGATTTTTCAACTTCATAAACAGGTTGGATTTATTATGACAGATACTGACGTACCGACCCCTGATTCTGGCGCAACTGAAACAGCGTCGGAAGCGGAAAGCTCTCAGGATGTTAAGGTTTTTCAAAACATTGAAATGTTCCTCAGGCAGATTTCACGCAATCTGCAACCGGTGACAGTCAAACGGCGGCGGCCACCCAATCTGGAACGTCT
Source organism: Ruegeria sp. F11 (assembly GCF_056533855.1). Classification (NCBI taxonomy): domain Bacteria; kingdom Pseudomonadati; phylum Pseudomonadota; class Alphaproteobacteria; order Rhodobacterales; family Roseobacteraceae; genus Ruegeria; species Ruegeria sp. F11. The sequence goes on from NZ_JBQFOW010000017.1 coordinate 48,797, forward strand.
GGTTTCCATAATCGACCCAAACGAACCCGACCCCCAGAAAATTGCAACCGTGCGGGACTACACAGTCAAAGGTGCCTTTCAAAGGGAGGACTCCACCACCACCGGAAAGATTCTGAGAAAAGACAACTCCGATTTCTCCGGGGCCACGGTCACTATTGATCCCAAACTGATTGACGACGGACAACTGATTGTCACGGTTGAGACGATTGGCAACATACAAGCGGTCAAAAGCGACACCGGCGCAACCGATAACAGCGAACTAAAGCTTGAGATCACGCAGACCGTTAACGGCAAGCCAGATTCAAAGAAAGCGGTTTTCTTCAAAATCTCGAACAGACCGCCCTTCTGACGGGCGCGGTCGGTTCTCTTTAGTCACCCTCACAGGTCGTGACTCAAAGTCATATAATGCTTCGTCTCGTCCGAATGGGTGATCTTAAACCCTTCGCGCGTGTAAAGACTGCGCGCAGGGTTTCCACGGATCAAATCCAGTCGAAGCGGTAGCGCACGCGTCCGGGCTTCGGCGATCACATTGCGCAGCAGACGGGTGCCGATGCCGCGGCGGTGATACTGTGCCAACAGGTGGAATTGATCCAGATGCATCGCGCCGTCTGCAATCGTGACCTGCAAATACCCGATATCCTTGCAATCCAGACGGGCGACGCTGATTTCCTCGGCGTCGAAATACCGGTCGAACGTCGCATCGACCCGTTTGGCATCCCACGCGCCCAACTCGGTCAGCAGCGGCTTCATGCAGGCCAGATACAACTGATGACAAAAGGCGCGGTCGGCCAAAGCGCCCGGGCGCAGATCAACGCAGGCCGCGCGGCTGTTGAGCGCCACCGAAAAGGGCTCGGCTTGAAAAGGTGTTTTCATTTCAGCCCCGCCAATTTCAGCCCGGCCATAAGACGTTCTCTGGGTTCGGGATTTTTGTCCGGCGGGACCTTGCTCCAGTGATCGAGTGAGAATTCGGGGTGACTGGCCAGCAATTCGCGGGCCGAGCGTATCGCAAGCTGGTTCTCGCCCATCAAGGCATAGCTTGCGGTCAGCATCCGATGTGCCTCGGTCCGGTCGCTCATTTGGCTGAGGATACGGATCGCCTCGGCATAGTCGGATTTGTCGAAATGAGCCTCGCCCAAATGCCACAGATACCAGTCCGGGTAATGAGGGTTCAGCGACATCGCCTTTTTGATCAGTTCAATAGCCCGGTCCGGATTGCCGCAGACGCAGACCGAATGCCCCATTTCCGCAAGCACATCGGCATCGTTCGGGTTCAATTTGATGGCGCGCTCGTAGGCTCCAAGTGACTGGTCGTATTCGCGCAGGTAGATCAGCGCACTACCCACGGCTGCGTGCCCTCTTGCATCGGTCTGGTCCAGCTTCACGGCGCGCTCCGCCTGAGCCAGCGCGTCCCGAAGGGCGGCGTCTGGCGGATCAATCCAATGAAAACGCCAAGCGTCGTTCAGAGTTCGGGAAATACCGACATAGCTGCGGGAAAAGGTAGGGTCGGCCTTGCGCGCCTGTTCGAACAGCCCGCGCGCATGCACGTTGTTCAGACGCGACGGTCGGCCATAGACCGACCGGCCACGCAACAACAGACCATAGGCCTGCAACTGATCCTCACCCGCACTGACCGAGCGGCGTATCTCGGCGCTTGTGACCTCCTGCGACAGGCGCGCGGCGATAAGCGAGGTCAGTTCCGTGCGGATCGAGAACACGTCTTCGATCACACCATCGAACCGCTCACCCCAAAGCGACTGGCCCGTGGTGGCGTCCAAAAGTTCGACATGCACCATGATCCGCCGGTCACTGCGCAACAGGCTGCCAGCGATCAGATAGGTGACGCCCAGGCTTTCGGCGATTTCGGATGTGGTCTGGGCGGACTGGTCGAACATAGACGAAGACCGATGCGCAATGACGTGCAGGTCGTGAAACCGCGTCAGGTTCGAGATGATATCCGCCGTGATGCCCGAACAGAGATGGATATTCGCGGTGTCACCTGATGTATTTTGAAGATCCAGTACGGCAACCGAGTTCGGCGAGGGCGGTGGTGAGTTTCTTTCCCATTCCCGCAACTGAATGCCTGAGGACGTGGCAGGAACGTCCAGCGCGACCTCGAAAACATTCACGAATTGCTTGAGGTTCTTCAGCTTCTTTTTACCCAGCGGGCGCAACCGAACATCCGAACTGTCGTTGATCTGCGCCTTCACATCTTCACTGATCAGAATACCGCCCGGCGGTGCCAGACTTTGCAGGCGCGCCGCGATGTTCAACTGATGGCCCAGCAAGCCATTTCGGGTCTGCAGAAGATCACCGAAACTCAAACCGATGCGAAAAGCAATCGGGGACTCTCCGCAGTTCCAGACGCTGTCATTGCTCATTTCCCGCTGAACAGACACCGCCAGATTCAAAGCGTCATCAGCGCTTTCGAAAAAGGCCAGCACACCGTCGCCGGCGATATGTTCGACCGACCCACCGTAATCCACAATCAGGGATGAGATCAGTTCGATCGCGCGCTGGGTGCGCCGGACGGCCCTGGCTTCGTCGCGTTCGATAATGGTCGTGTAACCGCAGATATCCGCGAACAACGCCGTTACCGTTTTTGTACCTTCACCAACCATATCGCCGTCTCGTCTCAAATTAAGACCGGGTTTTGCCGTCGGCCCAGACGCTAACATGTCTGACCGGGCTTGCGAACTATTTACTTTAGCGGATCGAGCCGACGTTACGCTAAGGTTCGAAACAGGGTTTTCTGCTTAATTTACAACCCCAAAGGTCAGCCGTCTAAGCATGTTCAGCGCAGTGCTGCTACGTCCAATAGCCGCCGTTCCCGCGTCATTTCGAACCTTTGTTCATCGCCAGCCAGTTCCACCCTAACATCCAGTTTTTCCGCACGTTCAAATCGATCAAAATAAGCAAACTCAATAGTGTCCAGCGCGCCGATATCCTGACATTGGATCACGTAGTCTGCCTGAAATTCCGAATGAGCCGAGGCTTCCGGATCACTCTGTTGGGTGGGTGATACCTCATCGCTGGCCACGCTGTCAGCGACCAAGGTCACATTCGCGGACATGGCAAAGCATCCGGCCTCGGCAGGGGCAAGGAACAGCTCAAGCGGTTTCGAAAGGTCCGAGATGGCAACTGCAACCGATGCGCGGTCGTCATCATTGGCGGCGGCATGTTCAAATCCAACGACATCAAATCCCGGAGCAACCAGCGACAATGCATATTCAGCCCCGGAAAAGGCGATATGAAGCGTGCCGGTCCCGTGTTGATGCTGGGGTTCCGTTTGCGTGGCCTGAACGGCATGCGCCGAAACGCACAGGGCCAAAGCAAGAAACACTTTCCTCATTAACCAGTCACCACAAAAGACGAATCATCGATATCAGTCTATGCCGATTCGGCAGTCATGCAACTTTACCCATCTGCCCGGTATCGGCGGAATTTGCCTAGCCAAATCTCGCGGGTCTGAGAACATCAGCATTTCCGACAATAAAACTCAGATTGACATAGGTGAGTAAATCACTCAGTTATCTGTCAAATCAAAATCCTGGGCTAAGCCCCCCATCCTGACAAGAAAGACCTGCGTTCCATGACCAAGCTCTTTACCGCCGCCAGTACGCTGACCTTGTGCATTGCCACCTCGGCCCTCGCCGCCGATGCCCCCGCGAAGTCCGATGTGCTTGAGACCTATGCCAATATCGCCGAAGCCAAGTTCGAAGACAGCCTGATCGCCGCCCAATCCCTGCAGGCCGCCGTCAACGCCCTGATCGCCGACCCGTCGGACGCCACTCTAAACGCCGCCCGTGCCGCTTGGATTGCGGCGCGCGTGCCCTATCAGCAGACCGAGGTTTACCGGTTCGGCAACGCCATCGTCGATGACTGGGAAGGCAAGGTGAACGCATGGCCGCTGGATGAAGGCCTGATCGACTATGTCGACGCGGCCTATGGCGGTGCGACCGACGAAAACGAATTTGCCGTTCTGAACGTTATTGCCAACCCCAGCTTTGAGCTATCGGGCAATACTATCGACGCCAGCGAAATCACCCCCGAACTGCTGAGCGACACCCTGCACGAGGCCGACGGGATCGAGGCCAATGTCGCCACAGGCTACCACGCCATCGAATTCCTGCTGTGGGGTCAGGACATGAACGGCCACGGTGCAGGCGCGGGCAACCGCCCGGCCAGCGACTATGCGTCGGGTGATGCCTGCACTGGCGGCAATTGCGACCGCCGCGCGCAGTATCTGAGCGCCGCGACCGATCTGCTGGTCAGCGATCTGGAATGGATGGCCGAACAGTGGAAACAAGGCGGCGCAGCCCGCGCGGCCCTGACCGAGAACGAGGATGCAGGGGTCAGCGCCATCCTGACCGGCATGGGCTCGCTTTCTTACGGCGAACAGGCCGGTGAGCGGATGCGCCTTGGCCTGATGCTGAATGACCCCGAAGAGGAACATGACTGCTTCTCGGACAACACCCATAACAGCCATTATTATGACGGGTTGGGCATCCAGAACGTGTACCTGGGCAGCTATACCCGCATCGACGGCACGCCTGTGTCCGGCGCATCGCTGGCTGATCTGGTCATCGCAACCGACCCCGCGCTGGACGCGGAAATGAAGGTCAAGCTGGCAAACACGATGCAGGCTCTGGGCCGTATCAAATCCACAGCTGAGGCCGGGTTTGCCTATGACCAGATGCTGGAACGTGGCAACGAGGGTGGTGAGTTGCTGATCATGGGCGGCGTCAACGGCCTGATTGACCAGACCAAGACCATCGAGCGGATTGTGACGGCACTGGAACTCGACCAGCTCGAATTCGAAGGCTCTGACAGCCTGGACAACCCGAACGCGGTCTTCCAGTAGGCTCTGACCCCCGGGGCCAGAGGCGTGCGCGACAACATGCCTCTGGCTTTACTAACCCTGAGAAGTTGCATCCCAAACCGCATCCGGGATAGATACCCTACAAAATAACTAAGAAAACAAAAACACCGGTCAAAACCATGATTGTCTGCCACTGCACACACATCTCGGACCACGAAATTCGCGCGGCGATCGACTGGATGCGGGCTGCGGATCCGCATGCGGTGATCACCCCCGGCAAGATATACCATGCCCTTGGAAAATCGGCGGATTGCGGCGGGTGCATGCCTCTTTTTCTAGACACAATGCGGTCTTCCGATAATCTGGAAGTCCCAATGCAACTCCGGGCCTTACGTGCCGGAGTAACACAGGAGAAGTCAGATGAAGGGCGATCCGAAGGTCATCGAATATCTCAACAAATCTCTGCGGCATGAACTGACTGCGGTCAGCCAGTACTGGCTGCACTACCGGCTGCAAGAGGATTGGGGCCTTGGCCATATGGCCAAGAAAAGCCGCGAGGAATCCATCGAAGAGATGGAGCACGCGGACAAGCTGATCGAACGTATCATCTTTCTGGAAGGCCATCCCAACCTGCAGAAACTGGACCCGCTGCGCATCGGCCAAACCCCCAAGGAAACACTGGAATGCGATCTGGCCGCCGAGATCGACGCCCGCGCGCTGTACAAGGAAGCCCGCGAGTATTGCCGCGAGGCGGGTGATTTCGTCTCGATGGGCCTGTTTGAACAGTTGATGTCCGATGAAGAGGACCATATCGACTTCCTCGAAACGCAGCTCGACCTGTATGAAAGGATTGGCGAAGCCAATTATGCGCAACTCAATGCATCGAAAATGGACGGGGAAGAATAGGTTCTTCGCCCTGACGGTGGCCGCGTTTGTGGCCACCCCCACCCTGTCAGCCGAGCTGCAGGACCTGCACCTGAACTCCCTTCCCCGCACCGAAGACGAACGCGCCCGCATCGCCGCTGTGACCGCGCCGCCGCAGGACTTCTATGCACCGCAACCGTTCGAAGAGCTATCCGCCGGGGCCGCAACCGTCCGCGTGCGCAATGATGCAGATGCATTCTCGCAGCCCTCGGGCAATCTGAGTTTCGAGCAGGAACTGGATTTCAAAGTCGGCAACGGGTTGTTCAAGAAAATCTGGGTCTCGTCCCCGTCCTCGACATTGGCCTCGGACGGGTTGGGCCCTTTGTACAACGCGCGGTCCTGCCAGAGGTGCCACATCAAGGACGGGCGCGGCCATACGCCAAACGGGCCGGGCGATAGCGCGGTTTCGATGTTTCTTAGGGTGTCCATTCCCGGCGGAGCCGAGGACGGGCACGCAGAAATCGCCGATTACATCGCCACCCTGCCCGAGCCAAACTATGGCGGCCAAATGCAGGATTTCGCGCTGGCCGGGCACCCGGCGGAATACCGGCTGGACATCACCTACGAAGAAATACCTGTCGCACTCTCCGACGGCGAAACCGCATCCCTGCGACGCCCGACTTACGAAGCGGCTGACCTGGGCTACGGGCCACTGCACCCGGACGCGATGCTCAGCCCGCGTGTTGCACCGCAGATGATCGGGCTTGGTCTGCTAGAGGCGATCCCGGTCGAGGATCTGCTGGCCCGAGCCGACCCCGATGATGCGGATGGCGATGGCATCTCGGGGCGGGCCAATATCGTATGGTCGCTTGAATACGGCGTGCCGATGATGGGCCGGTTCGGCCACAAGGCGGGTATGCCGACCATCATGGAGCAATCTTCGGCGGCTTTTGCCGGGGATATAGGCATCTCCAGCCCGCTCTACCCGGCACCGCATGGGGATTGCACCGATGCGCAGGCCAATTGCCTGCAAGCCCCCCATGGGGACAACGACGTGCGCGCGTTCGAGATCGATCAGACCGGCATGGACCTTGTCGCCTTTTACAGCCGCAATCTGGGCGTCCCCGGTCGCCGCGATATAGACGACCCGCAGGTGCTGCGGGGCAAAGAAGTCTTTCACACAACCGGCTGCGCCGCGTGTCACACGCCCTCCCATGTCACCCACCGCATGGAGGATCGGCCCGAGCACAGTTTCCAACTGATCTGGCCCTATACCGATCTGCTGCTGCATGACATGGGTGAGGGTCTGGCCGACAACCGCCCCGAGGCCCGCGCAACCGGCCAGGAATGGCGCACGCCGCCGCTCTGGGGTGTTGGCCTGACCGAACGCGTCTCGGGGCACACCCAGTTTCTGCATGACGGTCGGGCGCGCACTCTGCTCGAAGCGATCCTGTGGCACGGGGGTGAGGCCCAGCCTGCCCGTGATACGGCCGTCTCCATGCCCAAAGCCGACCGGGATGCCCTGATCCGATTTCTGGAAAGCCTGTAAACTATGCGTCTGTCCACTCTTTTCGTTGCACTATTCCTGCCATTGGCCACACAGGCACAGGATCGCACGACTGTTCTTGCGGATGTGACCGGGGCCCATATCCTGCCCCGCTTCGACGATCTGGCGCAGGCGACCGAAACCCTGGTGACAGCGGCTCAGGCCGATTGCACGGCCGGGTCTGGCACCCTCCGCACCGCTTATGGCACCGCCTTTGACGCCTGGATTTCCTCCAGCCATCTCAGGTTCGGCCCGACCGAAGCCGAGGACCGCGCCTTTGCACTGGCCTTCTGGCCTGACACCAAGGGGTTCACGCCGAAAGCCCTGTCCCAACTTATCGCCGCCGAAGATACGGCGGTCGATGACCCCGAGGCGTTCGCCCAGACCTCCATCGCCGGGCGCGGGTTCTTTGCGCTGGAACGGATGCTGTTCGACCCGGCTTTTGCGGATCAGGGCGACGCCGATTATCGCTGCGCGCTGATCCAGGCCATTGCCACCGATATCGACCGCAACGCAGGTAACATCCACGTGGATTGGCAATCCTACGCGTCCACCCTAATGCAACCGGGCGAGGGCAGCCCCTATCGCACACAGGACGAGGCGATGCAGGAACTGTTCCGGGCCCTGTCCACTGGTCTTGAATTCACCGCCGAAACCCGGTTGGGCCGCCCGCTTGGAACGTTCGACCGGCCCCGCCCCAACCGGGCTGAGGCGCGGCGGTCCGAGCGGTCTCTGCGGCATGTGGAGTTATCCCTGATTGCGCTGCGCGATCTGGCCGAGCGGCTGTCCGTAGACCACCCAGAGATCGCAGCCGATCTGGATGCGGGGTTTGCCCGCGCCGTCGACAGCGCCCGGTCAATTGATGATCCTGCTTTGGCCGGGGTCGCCTCGCCCCAAAGTCGCTTTCGCATCGAAGCGCTGCAACAGGCGATCAACGATATCCGCGAGGTTACAGCAATCGAGCTGGGCCCGACCTTGGGGATCAGCGCGGGCTTCAACTCGCTGGACGGGGACTGACCCATGACAAGCCGCCGCAGCTTTCTGGCCGGTCTCGCAGCCTCATCCCTGACACCCTTGCGGGGCTGGGCCTCCGTCGGCGCGCCCGCGTTTCTGGCCGCCGCCCTGTTCCCCGATGGGACATATAGATTGGCGGGACTGGACCCGCATGGCGATATCCTGTTCACCCTCCCCTTACCCACGCGTGGACATGCCGCCGCCGCTCATCCGTTCCGGGCTCAAGCCATCGCCTTCGCCCGCCGCCCCGGCACTTATGCCGTCGTGATCGACTGCGCCGACGGCACGGAACTGGCCCGCCTTCAGGCCCCCGCCGGGCGGCATTTCTATGGCCACGGCACGTTCTCGGCGGACGGGTCCCGGTTCTACGCAACGGAAAACGACTATGAAGCCGGGCAAGGCCTGATCAGCATCTGGGACGCGAACAGTTTCGAACGTCTGGGCGAGTTTTCCTCCGGCGGCATCGGTCCCCATGACATCCGCCTGATGCCCGATGGCCAGACGCTGGTGATCGCCAATGGCGGGATCGAGACCCACCCCGACAGCGGCCGCACCAAACTGAACCTGCCAACGATGCGCCCAAACCTCAGCTATGTCGATCTGTCAGGCACTGTGCTGGAACAGGTGGAACTGCCACGCTCGCTGGACAAGAACTCGATCCGCCATCTGGCGGTGCGCCCCGACGGGCTGGTTGGGTTCGCAATGCAATGGCAGGGCAGTGCCGTAGAACACCCGCCGCTTCTGGGACTGCATCGTCGCGGCGAAAGCCCGGTCTTGCTGGCCGCGCCCGAAGCGGACCAGAGCGGGCTGCAGGGTTACGCCGGCAGCATCGCGTTTTCCCAAGATGGCGAAACAATCGCCATCACCTGCCCACGCGGCAATGCGTTGCACGCGTTCGATGTGGCCAGCCACGCATTCCAAACGGCGCACGCGTTGCAGGATGTCTGCGGCCTCGGTTCCGGGTCAAACGGGTTGGTCTTCACCACGGGAACCGGCCTGTTTGGCACCGTGACGAACACGCGCTCCGCGATCCACACCCACGCAAAGTGCCAGTGGGACAACCACCTGATCCCGATCCGCCAGCCTGCGTAAAACTCGGATTTCACTGTCACATAGTTTACACTTGGAAGAATCAAACTGCTGCCGTATTGGCGGGCGCGAAACCGGCACCCCTTGGTTAAGGACTGACTTGATTGAAACAGACGCCCGACGCACCGCATTCCATCTACGGGGTTGAGAAATGGGGCAAAGGCCTCATCGAGGTGACGGAGCAGGGCGAGATCGGTCTGCGCAATCCACTGTCTCCGGACACAGCGGCGATCAGCCTGCCCGGTATCCTCAGCGATCTGGATGACCGTGGGATCAAGGCGCCGATGTTGCTGCGCGTCAGTTCGTATCTGGAACATGAGATCGCGCATCTGAACGAGAGCTTTGCCGACGCCATCGCGCGGGTGGGCTACAAAGGCCCCTATCGCGGTGTGTTTCCGATCAAGGTGAACCAGCAGGCGCAGGTGGTCGACCGCATCGTCGAGTTCGGCAAGAAATACAATTATGGCCTCGAGGCCGGATCAAAGCCCGAACTGGTCGTGGCTCTGGCCCACCGGCTGGCCCCTGAGGCTCTGATCGTCTGCAACGGCGTCAAGGATGCCGAGTTCATCCAACTGGCGATCCTGTCCCGCAAGATCGGGTTCAATACCGTCATCGTTCTGGAAAGCCCGAAAGAGGCGGATACGGTGATCGAGGTCTACAAGGAACTCGACATCGAACCTCTGATCGGCGTGCGAGTGAAACTGACCAACCAGATCAGCGGTAAGTGGGAAGAAAGCTCGGGCGACCGCTCCGCCTTTGGCATGAACACCGATCAGTTGGTCGCCACCGTGGACAAGTTGCGCGAGGCGGGTCTGTTGCATTGCCTCAAGCTGCAGCACTCGCATCTGGGCAGCCAGGTGCAGGACGTGAACGACGTCCGCCGCGCCGTTGGTGAGGCCTGCCGCTACTACACCGAACTCACGCGTGAAGGCGTGCCGCTGACCCATCTTGACCTCGGCGGCGGTATGGGCGTGGACTATACGGGTGAAAAGAAGGCGGCTGAAAATTCGATCAACTACACGGTCGAAGAATACTGCGCCAACGTCGTGGAAACTGTCGCCTATGCCATGGACGAGGCCGAGATTGCGCACCCAACATTGGTCACCGAAAGCGGCCGCGCCGTAGTGGCGACCTCATCCATGCTGGTGTTCAACGTGCTGGAAACCACGCTCTACGATGCGCCCACCGCGCCGGATGTGGAACCTGACGACAACCATCTGGTCTCGGACCTCGCCGCCGTACACGGCTACCTTAGCAAAGACCGCCTGCAGGAATGCTGGAACGACGCCACCTTCTATCGCAACGAACTCCGCGCCTTGTTCCGCCGCGGCTATGTCGATTTGCGCCAGATGGCCCGCGCCGAGCGCATCTACCTGTCGCTGATGGCCCGCCTGAAGGCGCTGGCGGCCAGTGACGATCTTGACACGGATGTGGACGATCAGCTTGAGAAAGTGGCCGATATCTACCACTGCAATTTCTCGTTGTTCCAGTCGCTACCGGATGTCTGGGCCATCGACCAGCTTCACCCGATCGTTCCCCTGCAGGGCCTGAACACCGCGCCTGACCGACGCGCGGTTCTGTCTGACATCACCTGCGACAGCGACGGCAAGATCGACCGGTTCATCCTAGCCGACGGCGTCTCGCCCAGTCTGCCGGTACATTCCCTGCCCGAGGATGACGAGTATTTCATGGGCGTCTTCTTCGTCGGCGCCTATCAGGAAACGCTGGGCGATCTGCACAACCTGTTTGGCGATACCAACGTCGTCACCATCGACCTGCGCGCCGATGGCGGATTCGACCTGCTCCATGAACAAGAGGGCGACACGATCAGTCAGGTCCTGTCTTACGTTGAATTCGACCCCCAAGACTGCGTCGCCGCCTTCCGCAAAATGGTGGACGAGGCGATCTCGACCGGTACTCTGCAAGCCAAGGACCGCAAAACCCTGATGAGCGCCTATCGCGACAGCATCAACGGCTACACCTATTACGAATAAGAAGGAGACAGACCATGGGCAAAACACTGGTTGTCGGCGCAGGCGGCGTATCCCACGCAGCCGTGCACAAGATGGCGATGAACTCGGACATCTTCACCGAGATCACCCTGGCCAGCCGCACGAAATCGAAATGTGACGCCATCGCTGCGGCCGTCAAGGACCGCGTCGGCGTGGACATCAAGACCGCCGAACTGGACGCCTACAAGGTCGAAGACACGGTCAAGCTGATCAAGGAAACCGGGGCCGAGATCCTCGTGAACCTCGCCCTGCCCTATCAGGACCTCGTTTTGATGGACGCATGCCTTGAGGCTGGCATCCACTATCTCGACACCGCGAATTATGAGCCCGAGGACGAAGCCAAGTTCGAATACCACTGGCAATGGGCCTATCAGGAACGGTTCAAGGCGGCGGGCCTGACCGCCATCCTCGGCTCGGGCTTCGATCCGGGCGTGACCTCCGTCTTCGCCAAATGGCTGAAGAAACACAAGCTGGACACCATCCGACAGATAGACGTGCTGGACGCCAATGGGGGCCAGAACGATCAGGAATTCGCCACCAACTTCAACCCGGAAATCAACCTGCGCGAAGTTCTGGCCGAAGTGCGGCACTGGGAAAACGGCGCGTGGCAGCACAGCCCGGCCATGACACACAAGGTCGAGTTCGACTTCCCCGCCATCGGGCCCAAGAATATGTACCTGATGTATCACGAGGAACTGGAGAGCCTAAGCACCCACTTCCCCGAGATCGAGCGCGCCCGCTTCTGGATGACCTTCGGCGACGCCTATATCACGCACGCCAAAGTGCTGGAAAATGTCGGCATGACCCGCATCGACCCGGTGATGCATGACGGCAAAGAGATCATCCCGATCCAGTTCCTGAAGACCCTGCTGCCCGACCCCGGCGATCTGGGCGCGGAAACCAAGGGCAAGGCCTGCATCGGCGACATCGCCACAGGTCAGGCCAAGGACGGCTCGGGCGAGAAAACCTACTACATCTACAACATCTGCGACCACGAAGAATGCTACGCCGAGGTCGGCTCTCAGGCCGTCAGCTACACTACCGGCGTCCCCGCCATGATCGGCGCGGCGCAGGTGCTTAAAGGCAACTGGACTCAGCCCGGCGTGTGGAACATGGAACAGCTCGACCCGGACGATTTCATGGACATGCTGAACACCCATGGCCTGCCATGGCAGGTCCACGAACTCGACGGCCCCGTAGAATTCTAGATCCAGAACTGCATCTGGCCAAAGGTATCCCGGGGGGTCCGGGGGGGAGTACACATCGGAAGA
>NZ_JBQFOW010000018.1:0-53564 GCF_056533855.1 Ruegeria sp. F11
GGGTGGTGTTCGATACGCTGACTGAGATTGCCCCCGACGCCACTCTGGGCTGCGAGCTGGCGACCGGCTGGTACATCGATGCCAACGCGCGGGTCTGGACCTTTGACCTGCGCCCCGACGTTGTGTTCCACGACGGCACCGCGCTGGAGGTGCAGGACGTCCACGCCGTGTTGTCGAGTTTTGGTCGGGCTGAGGCGCTGGGCCCCAACCGCCTGCGTCTGGAACTTGCACAGGCCAATCCGGGTCTGCCGTTCCTGTTGGCCGACAGCCGTTTTGTCATCACGCGCGACGGGCAGGACGTAACGCCGCTGAACGCCGCGAATGGCACCGGCTGTTACAAGGTCGAGCGCGCCGAGGACGGGCGGCATTTTCTGGGGCGGCGCGTTGCGGATCACTACAAAACCGGTCAGGCGGGTTGGCTCGATGCGATTGAGATCATCGTGATCCCGGATGCCCGTGTCCGGGCCGAGGCGCTGCGCGACGGCTATGTGGATGTGGCCGCCTTGCCGAACCCCGATGACATGCGCCGTATCCGCGGCTTGCGGTATCACCCGTCCGAGGCAGAGATGTCGTTGGCGGTTGCGCCCCAAGTGGGCATGCCGCGCCAGATCGGACGGGGTCAGATATTGGATGACGGACGGATCGCCGAACGGTGGTGGATCGCCTGATTTAGATCACGATTTGCGCCGGGGGTTGCAGACTCGGAAACTCCTGCGTATATGCATCTCCAACAGCGGCGCGTTGAACCTCTGGTTCAAGGCTCCACCGGAAGTTTCCACGGGCCGCGCGCCCGTTTTTTTGTGCCCGATTGAAGGGTAGAGACCCGAATGACAAACGACCTGATAGCCAAAGCTGCCATCGACCGGCGACTGGCCGAGATCATCGCCCCCGTGATCGAGGATCTGGGGTATGAGCTGGTGCGCATCCGTCTGATGAGTGGCAAGACCACCACGATGCAGATCATGGCCGACAAGCCCGATGGTGGCATCGAAGTGGATGATTGCGCCGAGATTTCCAACGCGGTCAGCGCCACGCTGGACGTCGAGGACCCGATCCTAGATGCCTATACGTTGGAAGTATCCAGCCCCGGCATCGACCGGCCTTTGACCCGCCTCAAAGACTTTGAGACGTTCGAAGGGTATGAGGCCAAGATCGAAACCGCTGAGCTGATCGACGGCCGCCGCCGCTTTAAGGGTGAGCTGGCCGGGATCGAAGGGGATGAGGTTCTGATCAACATTCCCGAAGGGGACGAGACCATTACCATCGGTCTGCAATTTGACTGGCTGAGCGATGCCAAGCTGGTTCTGACCGATGATCTGATCAAGGAAATGCTGCGCCAGCGTAAAGACGCTGGATCCTTAAACGAAAACGCTTTCGACGAGATTGAGACCGAAGGGTCCGAAGAGGAGACGAACTGATGGCAATCACCTCAGCCAACCAGCTGGAGCTGCTGCAGACCGCCGAGGCCGTGGCCCGCGAAAAGATGATCGACCCCGGTCTGGTTGTCGAAGCGATGGAGGAATCGCTCGCCCGTGCCGCCAAGAGCCGCTACGGCGCGGAAATGGACATCCGCGTGTCCATCGACCGCAAGACCGGCAAGGCGACCTTTACCCGCGTCCGTACGGTGGTCGAGGATGAAGAGCTGGAGAACTATCAGGCCGAGTTCACCGTCGAACAGGCCAAGCAATACATGGAAAACCCCGAGGTCGGTGATGTCTTCGTGGAAGAAGTCCCGCCGGTTGAAATGGGCCGTATTGCTGCTCAGTCCGCCAAGCAGGTGATCTTGCAGAAGGTCCGCGAAGCCGAGCGGGATCGTCAGTACGAAGAATTCAAGGATCGTGCAGGCACCATCATCAACGGTGCCGTCAAGCGCGAGGAATTCGGCAATGTCATTGTCGATCTGGGTGGTGCCGAAGCCGTTCTGCGCCGCAACGACAAGATCGGCCGCGAAAGCTATCGCCCCAATGACCGCGTGCGCGCCTATATCAAGGAAGTGCGTCGCGAGGTGCGTGGCCACCAGATCTTCCTGTCGCGCACCGCGCCGGAATTCATGGCTGAACTGTTCAAGATGGAAGTGCCGGAAATCTATGACGGTATCATCGAGGTTAAGGCCGTGGCCCGTGACCCCGGCTCGCGCGCCAAGATCGCTGTGATCTCGTATGATGGCTCGATTGATCCCGTTGGCGCCTGTGTGGGTATGCGCGGCAGCCGTGTGCAGGCCGTTGTGAACGAGCTGCAGGGCGAGAAAATCGACATCATCCCGTGGAACGAAGATCAGCCGACCTTCCTGGTGAACGCGCTGCAGCCCGCCGAGGTCTCCAAGGTGGTTCTGGACGAAGAAGCCGGCAAGATCGAAGTGGTGGTTCCCGAGGAACAACTGTCCCTCGCCATCGGTCGCCGCGGTCAGAACGTGCGTCTGGCCAGCCAGTTGACCGGTTTGGACATCGACATCATGACCGAGGCCGAGGAATCGGCCCGTCGTCAGAAGGAATTCGAAGCCCGCACCCAGCTGTTCATGGAAACGCTGGATCTGGACGAATTCTTTGCCCAGCTGCTGGTCTCGGAAGGCTTCACCAACCTCGAAGAGGTAGCCTATGTCGAAATCGACGAGCTGCTGGTCATCGACGGTGTGGACGAAGGCACCGCGCAGGAATTGCAGACCCGCGCGCGCGAATTCCTCGAGGCGCAGGCAAAGGCGGCCTTGGATGCCGCTCGTGCGTTAGGCGTCGAGGACAGCCTCATTGAATTCGAAGGCCTGACACCCCAGATGGTAGAAGCGCTGGCCAAGGATGATGTGAAGACTCTGGAAGACTTCGCAACCTGTGCCGACTGGGAACTGGCCGGTGGCTGGACCACGGTCGACGGCGAACGCATCAAGGATGACGGTGTTCTGGAACCTTTCGGCGTGACGCTGGAAGAGGCTCAGGACTTGGTCATGACCGCCCGCATCATGCTGGGTTGGGTTGATCCGGCTGAACTGGAGCAGGCCGAAGAAGACGACGAAGCGACCGACGAGGAGGTCGAGGCCTGATCTCAGGCCTCGGGTGGCGCACATGGGTCGCGGTGGCGTCCATAAGGATCGGTCGGAAGGCCCCGAGCGCAAGTGCATCGCCACGGGCGAGGTTCAGCCCAAATACGGGCTGATCCGCTTTGTGACGGGGCCGGATGGTCAGGTCTATCCCGATGTCGCGGCGAAACTGCCGGGGCGCGGGGTCTATGTGGCGGCGGATCGCGCCGCGCTGGACAAGGCCGTCGGCAAGAAACTGTTCTCGCGCGGGTTCAAGGCGCAGGTGAGCGCGTCGAAGGACCTGACCGACGAGGTCGAAAAACAGATCGCGCGCCGTGTGGTTGAATTGCTCAGCCTGGCGCGCAAGTCCGGTGACGCGGTCGCCGGGTATGAAAAGGTCAAGACGTGGCTGGACCGGGAAGAGGCAAGCGTGCTGATTCAGGCCAGCGATGGGTCGGGGCGCGGCAAGTCGAAACTCAGCACGCCGCACTTCGGCAAATACATCGGCTGGCTGACGGCGGACGAGCTTGGGGCGGCATTTGGGCGCCAAACCGTGATTCATGCGGCCTTGGCCTCTGGCGGACTCGCCAAACGTGTTGTAGAGGAAGCGCAGCGCCTGCGTGGCTTGCGCGAAACGGATGACGGCGGCAGGGGCCGCGCGGAAGGGTAAGAAGCTTTATGAGCGATACTGACGGCAAAAAGACATTGGGTCTTCGTGGCGGGGCACGCCCCGGAAATGTGAAACAGAGTTTCAGCCACGGACGCACCAAGAATGTCGTGGTGGAAACCAAACGCAAACGCGTGGTGGTTCCCAAGCCGGGTGCGGCCAAGCCAAGCGGCGGGGCTGCGCCTTCGGGTGATCCGTCGCGTCGTCCTGCGGGGATCTCTGACGCGGAAATGGCGCGCCGGATGAAGGCGTTGCAGGCCGCCAAAGCGCGCGAGGCCGAAGAGGCCGCCGCACGCGAGGCACAGGAAAAGGCGCGGGAAGAAGAACGCGCCCGCCGCCGTGCCGAACAAGAGGCCAAGGAACGCGAGCAGCGGGAAGCCGAAGAAAAGGCTCGTGCCAAGGCCGAAGAGGAAGAACGCAAGCGCGTTGAGGCAGAAGAAGCCGCCAAACGCGCTGCTGCAGCACCGGCCCCGTCCGAAGAACCCAAAGCAGCCCGTGGACCGGCCAGCAAACCCGCGCCCGCCGCAGCCCCGCGCAAGCAGGACCGCGAACGCGAGCAGCGCGGCCGTGGCAAAGGCCGCGACGACAATCGTCGCTCGGGCAAGCTGACACTGGGCCAGGCCACCGGTGGCGAGGGCAACCGCCAGCGCTCGATGGCGGCAATGAAGCGCAAGCAGGAGCGTGCGCGTCAGAAAGCCATGGGTGCTCCGGTTGAACGGGAAAAGGTGATCCGCGACGTACAGCTGCCCGAGGCGATCATGGTCTCGGAACTGGCCAACCGTATGGCCGAGCGTGTAGCTGACGTTGTCAAATCGCTGATGCAGATGGGCATGATGGTCACGCAGAACCAGACTATCGACGCCGACACCGCCGAGCTGATCATCGAAGAATTTGGTCACAAGGTCACCCGCGTATCCGATTCGGATGTTGAAGACGTCATCAAAGAGGTCGAAGACAGCGATGACGACCTGCAGCCGCGTCCGCCGGTCATCACCATCATGGGTCACGTTGACCACGGTAAGACCTCGTTGCTGGATGCAATCCGCGACGCGCGCGTTGTGGCAGGTGAGGCCGGTGGCATCACCCAGCATATCGGCGCCTATCAGGTGAAAACCGATGGCGGTACCACGCTGACCTTCCTGGATACCCCGGGCCACGCGGCGTTTACGTCGATGCGCTCTCGCGGTGCTCAGGTCACGGATATCGTGGTTCTGGTTGTTGCCGCCGATGACGCCGTGATGCCGCAGACGATCGAGGCGATCAACCACGCCAAGGCGGCTCAGGTGCCGATGATCGTGGCGATCAACAAGATCGATAAGCCCGAGGCGAATCCCGACAAGGTGCGCACCGATCTGTTGCAGCATGAAGTGATCGTCGAGAAGATGTCCGGTGAAGTTCAGGACGTCGAGGTTTCGGCCATGACCGGTCAGGGCCTTGACGAGCTGTTGGAAGCCATCGCGCTGCAGGCCGAGATTCTGGAGCTGAAAGCCAACCCCGACCGCGCCGCCCAAGGAGCCGTGATCGAGGCGCAGCTGGATGTGGGCCGCGGTCCTGTCGCAACCGTTCTGGTTCAGAACGGCACGCTGCGCCAAGGCGATATCTTCGTTGTGGGTGAGCAATACGGTAAGGTCCGTGCGCTGATCAACGACAAGGGCGACCGCGTCAAAGAAGCTGGCCCCTCGGTTCCGGTCGAGGTTCTGGGTCTCAACGGCACGCCCGAAGCGGGCGACGTTCTCAACGTGACCGAGACCGAAGCGCAGGCCCGTGAGATCGCTGCCTATCGTGAGCAAGCCGCCAAGGACAAACGCGCCGCCGCCGGTGCCGCGACCACCCTTGAGCAGTTGATGCAGAAGGCCAAGGAAGACGAGAACGTGGCCGAGCTGCCGATCCTCGTCAAAGCCGACGTGCAAGGCTCTGCCGAGGCTATCGTTCAGGCGATGGAGAAAATCGGCAACGACGAGGTTCGCGTGCGCGTGCTGCATTCGGGCGTGGGTGCGATCACCGAGACGGATATCGGCCTGGCCGAAGCCTCGGGCGCGCCGGTCATGGGCTTTAACGTCCGTGCCAATGCCTCGGCCCGGAACACGGCGAACCAGAAGGGTGTCGAGATCCGCTATTATTCGGTGATCTATGACCTGGTGGACGATGTGAAAGCCGCCGCATCGGGCCTGCTGAGCGCCGAAATCCGCGAAAAGTTCATCGGTTACGCCGAGATCCGCGAAGTCTTCAAGGTCACCGGTGTCGGCAAGGTAGCCGGCTGTCTGGTCACCGAAGGCGTGGCCCGCCGCTCGGCTGGCGTGCGCTTGCTGCGTGACAACGTGGTGATCCACGAAGGCACGCTGAAGACGCTGAAGCGCTTCAAAGACGAAGTGGCCGAGGTTCAGTCAGGTCAGGAATGCGGTATGGCGTTCGAGAACTACGACGATATCCGTCAAGGCGACGTGATCGAAATCTTCGAGCGCGAAGAGGTTACGCGGACACTGGACTGATCCGGTTCCGAATAGAGATTGAAAACAGCGGTTCCTTTGGGGCCGCTGTTTTTTGTTGGGGAAGGTCGCTGGCCTTCGGCTGGATGTGCGATGTTTTCTGAATCCAAGTGGTACCGCGCGTCTTATCGGCTTATGCCAATTATGCGGTCGGTCCGATTTAACTTCGTATGCGCGGCCTAAGGAAGCTATTCGTTATTCTTAATCGAACGGCTGCTCTTGGGGCTCTTGAGTTCTTTTTTAGTGGCTTTCCAGAAACTAGAACTAGACCACAAGATGTTCACAATTGATCGAAGTCGCCACGGTTTTCGAGGCAGCTTCTTTATCGGCACGTGCATTCTGAGTGGTTCGAGAAATCTGCCTTGTCCTCAGGACACCTATCGATTTGAGCTGTTTCGCCATAACATGAAGCCCGTCGCACTTGTTTAAGCACACGATTTCCAGGTATCACTTTTGACCGACTGGCTCACATCTTTTGGTTAAAATCCGCCCTAGAAAAGCCAATCCTCTATTGAGAGGGGCGCTTGATACGTCCAGAACGCAGTTTCAGGTGAGTCTGTAGTTGGCAGGGACATTGACGGGACCTCCTGTTCCGTCAAGTTCGATAGCCTGAGTTCCAACCAACTGGTCAATGAGCCATTTCCGGCGACCAGCTTCGGAGTGTCAAAAACAAATGCGTCGTTGTCGGCCAGCTTATTTGCAGAGGGTCCCGCTACGGCTGGTCGGAATGAAATCCCCTCATCCTGCAATTGGAAACCGCCACTGGCAACGACGGTTTCCGCGTTTACCAAAGCGGCGTTTCCGGAATTGTTAGCATCAACGGTGGCGGCAGTAGTGTCGGGAAGTTCGTTTCTCAATCTGGCGATGAGTTCAGGGTTCAATTCCCGTGCGCAATATCCACACATCGTGTTCTCCAAGTATGTCTACCGACAGGCTTTTGGACCCATCGAATTAAAATAGTATCTCTAAAGCGGGTATCGGAGAAATGCGGCAGTTTTTGGGCTGTCAACTCAATACCCGGAGTTGGCCATCGCGTCTAAACTACGCGGTCGAAAAGCCGATCAGGACTCACCGACCGTTTGTCCAGTCACTCACCCCTTTGAGAACGCGTTGATAGAACGTGCTTTGTGCATCTTCGCCTGCAGGTCTTACAATCAACTCCCGATCCAAGTTCAGCACCCCTGCGGGTACGATTTGCCGCGCGATCTCGGGTGGTGTGGTTTCGTCGGTCGTTCCATTCTTCCAATCGTGAAAGGCAGATGAGTATCGAACGACTGCTCCGCTCGTCGGCAAATCGAGCAACCCGCCCTCGGCAAAGAACGTCAACCCGTCGCCCATTTCTTCGCCGATGAGTTTGAGCCTTTTTCCCAAACGATGTTTAAGGATGGCCACAAAAACGATCGCTGCGGAAAACGTGAATTTATCGACCAGTACAACAACCTGCTGACTTGCGCTTTGCGAGACCGCGTCGATCAGGGGCATCGTCAGAAGAAAATCGCCGCCAGTGTTTCCGCGAACGTCAATCAAGAGTGTTTTGTTCGTGCAAGCGCGCACGCGGGCCGCTGCATCTGAGATGGCTTTAGGCAGCGCATTCTCACTCGGATCAAAGAAGCTTGGTAACGCTATTGATAGGCCAAGCTCCTGCCAGTCCTGCAGTTCCACAAAGGTCACGGGTTTCCAGGTTGGATCAGCCTTGCCGTGCTCATTTCTTGGGTAGAGCGTCGATGCAGGAACAGTATCTCCATTTGCCACTTTCAGATTTGTTATCTGCCCGTTTTTGTCCCGCACATGATACTCGGTCGTACCGTCGTCTGACGAAAACCCCAAATGCGCCAAAGCGTAAGGCCAAGCCAGAAGAATGGGTCCGATGACTCGTTTCCTTTGGCGTGTTCCCGCAAGAAATCTCGCCGCAGCCGCTTCGATTTGGCTCAAAGCTGTGCCGTTGATTGCAATCAACTCGCCTTGCGGTGCAGTTACCCCTGGTGCTGTACCAATGAGGTGCACGGATTGCCCAACGCTCACGAACCTCAGCGTTACCACCGAGATCGCATCATTGGGGATCAGGCGTGTGTGTCCATTCTCTGGAAGGGCCAACAGGCGCATCGCGGATAACAGAAAGGCTTCGGTGACACCCTCCAAAGCGTATCGTCGGCAGTCCGCAATGCAGCTGTCTATCACGGCTTTTTCGATCCGCCGGAAGCTGGGGTCGGTTGGCAGGACAGTTTCCAGAATTTGGTTCAGGTCTTCCGTCAGCGACATGATTCAAGGTGCGCATAGCCCAACGTCAATGTCTAGATTGGGCTGGACCGGGCCTTCTTGCTTCAGCCATAAACGTCCGGTTGGTGGCGGTAGGTTGCGATGCAAATGTCAGCCCTGTGGGGCGTTCAACACACGCGGCTACTGCGATACAGGCAGAAACGTTCCCGGATGCATGATGATGTCAAAATGCTGCATCCCCTTCTGCAGATCGAAACTGACCGAGTGCCCGCCCTTGCGCAGCCGTTCTGCGTAATCCCGGCTCTGGCGGACGAATTCGGGCGTGTCGCGCTCGGCCACGGTTACGCGATAGCGGGGGCCGGGGGCGGGCAGGTGCAGGTTGGGGGACAGGTCGTGGACTTCGACCGGGGTCAGCTGCAGCGGGTCGTTGACCGGGGTCAGGCTGATCGGTTCCAGATCATAAACTCCGCTGATCAGAATGACATCGCGCACACGCAATCCGGCCCGCGCCAGCGCATCCGCCGAGGTCGCCATGACCATCGCCACAAGATGCGCGCCCGCGCTGTGTCCTGACAGGGTGATCCGCGAGGGGTCGAACCCCAGCGCACCCGCCTGCGAGGCCAGCCACAGCAGCGCATCGCGGCATTCCTCGACCATGTCCCCGATGCGCGCATCGGGTGCGAGCGTGTAGTTCAGGGTGGCGAAGGAGTGCTCGGCCTCGATCAGGGCAGGGGCCATCATGGCCGACTCACGCTGGCTGAGGGCTTGCCAGTACCCGCCGTGGACAAAGACATGCAGCGGCGCGCCCGCGCCTTTGGCCGGGAAGAAATCCAGCACCTGCGCGGGGCTGTCGCCATAGGCCAGATTTTCGTGGCAGGTCATCTGGGCGCGGTGCTGCGCGCTCAGCGCGGCATAGCTGTCGATATAGGGCGTCAGGTCGCCGCCGATCATGGATCGGGGCGAATATTCCTGATCCAGTTCGTCCTGTGAAAATCCGCGATACAGCATGGAACGCCCTCTTTTTTCGATAGGGTATTCCTTGTGCAGCCCGTGCGTGAAATCAACCGCTTTCAGGTCCAGTCCAGCACAACCTTGCCGGATTGGCCGGATTTCATTGCGGCAAAGCCTTTGGCAAAGTCATCCACCTTCATCTGATGAGTGATCACCCGGCTGACATCCAGACCGTTCTGCAACATGGCGATCATCTTGTACCAGGTCTCGAACATCTCGCGCCCATAGACGCCCTTGATGGTGATGGCCTTGAACACGATGCGCGACCAGTCCACAGGGGATTTGCCGGGCGGAATCCCCAGCAGCGCGATCTTGCCGCCCATCACCAGCGCCTCGACCATCTGGTCCAGCGCGATTTGCGAGCCCGACATCTCAAGCCCCACGTCAAAGCCCTGTGTCATGCCCAGTTCGGTTATGACGTCCTGCAGATCCTCTTTCGAAACATCCACGGTGCGCACCGTCGGCACCACATGTTCGGCCAGTTTCAGGCGGTCGGGGTTGATATCGGTGATCACCACATGCCGTGCACCGGCATGACGGGCGACGGCGGCAGCCATGATGCCGATGGGGCCCGCGCCGGTGATCAGCACGTCCTCGCCCAGCAGATCAAAGCTGAGCGCGGTGTGAACGGCGTTTCCCAGAGGGTCGAGAATGGCTCCGATCTCATCCGGGACATCATCGGGCAGGGGGACCACGTTGAAGGCGGGCAGTTTCAGGTATTGGGCAAAGGCCCCCTGTTCATTCACCCCGATCCCGCGCGTGCCGGGGTCCAGATGGAACTTACCCGCACGGCTCTGGCGGCTGTCGGTGCCGATCAGATGCCCCTCGCCCGAGCATCGCTGCCCGACGTCCAGGCCGGTCACGTTGCGTCCGATCTCGACGATTTCCCCGGCGAATTCGTGGCCGGTGATCATTGGCACCGGCACCGTGGCTGCCGCCCACTCATCCCAGTTCCAGATATGGATATCCGTGCCACAGATGCCGGTCTTGTTGACGCGGATCAGAACCTCATCCGGGCCGATCTCGGGCACCGGGGCCTGCACCATCCACAAGCCTTCCTCGGGTTTGGATTTTTCCAGCGCTTTCATGGTGTTGGGTCGCATAGGTTTACTCCCACAAATCGGTGGACAGGTATTTCAGGCCGCTGTCACACATGACAATTGCAACGCAGCCCTCCTTTTCGGGGCCACGTAAAAGATCAATGGCGGCGGCAAGATTTGCCCCGGCCGAATAACCGGCGAAAATCCCTTCGGTTCGTGCCAGTAGCCGGGCGCAGTCCCGCGCTGCGTTTCCGGATACGGCCAAGTGACCGTTCAGAGTCGTCCCGCTCAGATGTACCAGATCGCTCATCGCGTAACCGCCCCCCTGAATCGGGTGATCGGGGGTGCTGACCGTGTCTCCGGCAATTGCGCGCGCGCCTTCGGGTTCAACGGCATAGCAGCGCACGCCCAGCGGGCCGAGGTATTCGGCTGCCCCGGCCAAGGTGCCACCGGACCCGGCGAAGTCACAGAACGCTGTTACCGCTCCGCCGGATTGCTTCCAGATTTCGGGGCCCGTGCCGGTGGCGTGTGCTTTCGGGTTGCCCGAATGTCCGAACTGATCTGCGCGAAACGCATTGCGTTCCGTTGTGATGCGTTGGGCGGCCTCGTCGACCAGCGCCAGATCGGCCCCCGAAACCTCGCCCGGCCTGCTGCCCTCGGCTTGCGGGACGATGATGACCTCGGCCCCCAAGGCCCGCATCATGCGGGCGCGTTCGACCGAGTTTCCCGCGCTCATCACGGCGACAAACGGGTGGCCCAGAATACCGCAGACAATCGCCAGCCCGGTTCCCATATTGCCCGAGGTCAGTTCGACCACGGTCTGCCCCGGTAACAACGTGCCATCCGCACGGGCCAGTTCGATGATAGAGCGGGCCGCGCGGTCCTTCTTGGAAAATCCGGGCAGCAGATAATCCAGCTTGGCCAGAATCCGGCCCTCAAGATCGAGCGACTGACAAATGCGGGTCAACTCGACCAGAGGCGTGTTTTCAATGGCCTCGATGACAGAGGGGTGGATCACGAGATTATCCCCAACTCTTTGCCGACCTTGCCAAAGGCCGCCAGCGCGCGGTCCAATTCGTCCTTGGTCAAAGCCGCGTTCATCTGCGTTCTGATCCGGGCCTTGCCGCGGGGCACAACGGGGAAGAAAAAGCCCGAGACATAGACGCCCTCGTCAAACAGTTTTGACGCCATCTCCTGCGCCACCGTTGCCTCGCCCAGCATCACCGGGATGATCGGGTGTTCGCCGGGCAGAAGGTCAAAGCCCAGTTTCTCCAGTCCCGCGCGCCAGTATTTGGCGTTGCCGAACAGTTGCGCGCGCAGCATGTCGCCCTCTTCCACCAGCCGGATGGCTTCCAGACCGGCGGCGACGATGGACGGCGGCAGCGAGTTTGAGAACAGATAGGGCCGCGCCCGCTGCCGCAGCAGGTCGATCACTGGCTGCGGCCCGGCGATATAGCCGCCGATTGCCCCCCCAAGTGCCTTGCCCAAAGTTCCCGTCAGAATGTCCACATCGACGCCGAAATGATCCGGCGTGCCCGCCCCGTTCGGCCCCATGAAGCCGGTGGCGTGGCAATCATCGACCATGACGATGGCGTCATATTTGTCGGCCAGTTCCCGGATCTTTGGCAGGTTGGCCAGATAGCCATCCATCGAAAACACACCATCGGTGGCGATCATGATGTGCCGCGCGCCATCCTCGCGCGCCTGTTTCAGCCACGCCTCAAGATCGTTCATGTCATTGTTCATGTAACGATAGCGCTTGGCCTTGCACAGCCGCACCCCGTCGATAATCGAGGCGTGGTTCAGACTGTCCGAGATGATGGCATCTTCGGGTCCCAGAAGCGGTTCGAACAGACCGCCATTTGCGTCAAAGCAAGCGGCGAACAGGATCGCGTCGTCCTTGTTCAGGAATGCGGCCAGCTTCTGTTCCAACTCGCGGTGAATGTCCTGCGTGCCGCAGATGAAGCGGACCGAGGCCATGCCGAAACCCTTGGGCTCCATCGCGCCTTTGGCGGCGTCGATCAACGCTGGGTGGTCGGCCAGCCCCAGATAGTTGTTGGCGCACAGGTTGATGACCTGCCGGTCGCCCACCGTAATCTCACCGCCCTGAGGCGAGGTGATCATTCGCTCGCGTTTATACAGACCTTCAGCTTCGATCTGGGCGAGGGTGTCCGTGATGTGGGACAGGAATGCATCTGCCATGGCGGTCTCCGGTTTGTCTGAGTCGCGTGTCTAACATAGCGGACGTAATTCCCAAATAGGAGAATTACAATATGAAGGAAAAATATCCGTGAAGGTGGAATACTGCTGATGTCAGGCGTTCTTGACGATCAGGAATACCCGCGCCGGTTCGGCGGCTGATATGGAATGCGCGATATCGGCGGCATAGCGTGCGGTATCGCCCTGCCCAAGGTCCGAGATCGCCGTGCCCGAGGTGACGCGGACCGCGCCCTCGAGCACGGTCAGTTGCTCGCGCGCGCCGCGTGCATGGGGCTGGCTGTTCAGGGCCCCACCGGCGTCGAACTGAATGTCATAGACCTCGTGCCCGCCGGCTTCTTCCGGGGGAGAGAGGATGCGGATCCGGCATTTCTCGCCCATGTTGTCGATGCTGGGCACCTCGGCGCTGCGCAACACTTCGATACGGTCGGTGTTTTCGCCGTCTTCCAGCAGTCCGGCAAAATCGACCTGAAGCGCGCGGGTCAGGTTCCACAGGGTCGAGATCGTCGGGCTGCTTTCGCCGCGCTCGATCTGGCTGACCATCGACCGGGACACGCCGCTGAGGTTGGCCACCGCTTCCAGCGAGAGCCCCTTGGCGCGGCGCGCCTCTTTCAGGCGGGCGGGCAGGCGTGTCAGGATATCGTCTGTGTCTTCCGTCATCACGGAATCTCATGCGCCTTTCCGGATGTGATGTCAATTCCGGGCGTGACAGTGAGTCCAATAGTCAGACTATGCTGCAGGAGCATAATGCGCGCATATTCTGGAGGAGAGAGATATGAATGACGTAGTGATTCTGGATGGTGCCCGCACCGCCATCGGGACGTTCGGAGGTGCATTGGCATCGACCGCCCCCATCGATCTTGCCACCGTAGCGACCGAAGCTGCGCTAGAGCGTTCAGGTGTCGAGGGTGGACAGATAGGCCACGTTGTCTTTGGCCATGTGATCAACACCGAACCGCGCGATATGTATCTGTCACGGGCCGCTGCGAAACAGGCTGGCGTGTCCGATGAGACCCCGGCGATGAACGTGAACCGGCTGTGCGGTTCGGGCGCTCAGGCGATTGTCTCGGCGGCGCAGTCGCTGATGCTGGGGGATGCGGAATTCGCGTTGGCGGGTGGCGCGGAAAGCATGTCGCGCGGGCCCTACATTGTGCCGCAGGCGCGTTGGGGCGCCAAGATGGGGGATGTCACCTCGCTGGACATGATGGTTGGCGCGCTGAATTGCCCCTTCGGGACCGGTCATATGGGTGTCACGGCCGAAAACGTCGCCGATGAGCATCAGATCACGCGCGAACAGATGGACGCCTTTGCCGTCACCAGCCAGACCCGCGCGGCTGCGGCAATCGAGGCTGGGTATTTTGACAGCCAGATCGCTCCGGTTCAGGTGAAGGTCCGGCGCGACATGGTCGATTTCAAGGTCGACGAACATCCCAAGGCCACCACCGCCGAGACACTGGCGGGCTTGCGTCCGGTCTTCAAGAAAGAGGGTCGTGTGACGGCGGGCAACGCCTCGGGTATCAACGATGGGGCTGCCGCGATGGTTCTGGCCACGGCGGATGCGGCCGAGAAAGCGGGGCTGAAGCCCAAGGCGCGGATTTTGGGCTATGCCCATGCTGGCGTGCGGCCCGAGGTGATGGGGATCGGTCCGGTTCCGGCGGTGCAGAACCTGCTGGCCAAGACGGGGCTTTCGATTGCCGATTTCGACGTGATCGAAAGCAACGAAGCCTTCGCGGCGCAGGCTTTGGCCGTGAACAAGGAGCTTGGGCTGGACGCGGGCAAGGTGAACCCCAACGGCGGCGCGATCGCTCTGGGCCATCCGGTTGGTGCGACGGGGGCGATCATCACGCTGAAGGCACTGTATGAGCTGGAGCGCACGGGTGGGTCGAAAGGCCTGATTACCATGTGCATCGGGGGCGGTCAGGGGATTGCCCTTGCCATCGAGCGGCTCTGATCGGGACCGTTGCAGGGGGGCTGTCTGCCCCCCATCGCGCCGCTGGCGCGATTCCCCCCGAGGATATTTTCAGACAGATGAAGGGGCGGATCGAGGCTAGCTGAGGGCTGTCAGGATCAGAACAATGGCCGCGCCTGCGGCTGCGCCGATGGCGGCGGGCAGGGCCGAGGACCTGAGCAAGGACTGATCCGTGTCGTCTTTCTGGGTCTGGGCGATCAGCGCGTTTTCCACAAGTGTGGGCAGGCGGGGGCCGAAGCGGGCCAGCACCAGAGCGGTCTTGCCGAAATCGCGCAGGGCGGCGCGGGGGCCGATGGATTGCTTGATGTAGTCCTCGACCACGGGGCGGGCGACTTCCCAGATGTTCATATGCGGGTCGAGCGAGCGCGCGACGCCTTCGACCACGACCATGGTGCGTTGCAGCAGGATCAGTTCTGTGCGGGTTTCCATGCCGAAGCGTTCGGTGACTTCGAACAGGTAGTTCAGCAGGCGGCCCATCGAGATGTGGGTGGCATCCATGCCGAAGATGGGTTCTCCGACGGCACGCAGGGCGCGGGCGAATTCGTCGACGTCCTGGTTGGCGGGGACGTAGCCGGCTTCGAAATGCACCTCGGCCACGCGTTTATAGTCGCGGCGGATGAAGCCGAAAAGGATCTCGGCATAGACCCTGCGGGTGTATTCGTCGATATGGCCCATGATGCCGTAGTCATAGGCGATGATGTCTCCGTTCGCGGCGACCTTGAGGTTGCCCTGATGCATGTCGGCGTGGAAATAGCCGTCGCGCAGGGCGTGCAGCAGGAACAGGCGCAGGACCCGTTCCGCCAGATCGCGGCGGTTGTGACCTGTGGCATCCAGCGCGTCATTGTCGCCCAGTGGAATGCCATCGGCCCAGCTGAGGGTCATCACCCGGCGGGCAGACAGGGACCAGACAACGGGCGGCAGCCAGAAGCCTGCGTCGTCCTTGGTGTTTGCGGCGTATTCGGAGGCGGCGGCGCTTTCGAGGCGCAGGTCGAGTTCTCCGCGGACCACACCGTCGAAATGCTCGATCACCTCCATCGGGCGCAGGCGGCGCGCGCCGGGAGCGCAGAGGGCTACGATGCGGGCGGCGAAATAGAAGGCGTCGACGTCCTTGCGGAAGGCACGCTCGATGCCGGGGCGCAGGACTTTGACAGCGACATCTTCGCCTGTGCTGGTCAGTTTGGCCTTGTGCACCTGCGCGATAGAGGCGGCGGCGATGGGTTCGCTGAAATCGCTGAAGATTTCCGAGACGGGCTGGCCCAGTTCGCGTTCGACCTCGGCCATGGCTTCGGCCTTGGAGAAGGGGGGCAGCTTGTCCTGCAGCACCCGCAATTGCGCGGCCAACTCGTCGCCGACCACATCGGGGCGGGTCGAGAGAACCTGACCGAACTTGATGTAGGCCGGACCCAAAGCCGTCAGCGCGCGAGTTGCGGGCGGCATTTCGGGGTCGCCCTTGTAGCCCAGCCATTGGAACGGTTTGCCCAACGCGTGCGCTACGATGCGCAGGGCGCGTGGGGCCTCGAACGCATCCAGCACCACATTCATGGCACCGGTGCGCTCCAAAGTGGCGCCCGTGCGGATCAGGCGGATGATGTTGTGGGGGCCGCGCATCTAGATTTTCCAGCCGGAATGCAGCGCGGCGATTCCCATGCTCAGGTTGCGGTATTTGGCGTTTTCGAATCCGGCGGTGCGGACCATCGACAGGAAAGTGTCCTGATCGGGGAACTTGCGGATCGATTCCACCAGATACTGGTAGCTGTCGTAATCATTGGCGATCAGCTTGCCCATGCGCGGGATGACGTTGAAGCTGTAGAGATCATAGAGCTTTTGCAGCCCGTCATTGGGCAATTGGCTGAATTCCAGCACCATCAGGCGGCCGCCGGGTTTCAGCACACGGTAGGCCTCGTTCAGCGCCTCTTGCGGGCGGGTCACATTCCGGATGCCGAACGAGATGGTGTAGACGTCGAATGTGTTGTCCTCGAAGGGCAGCGCCATGGCGTCGCCCACGACCCAGTTCAAGCTGTCGGCCATCTGGTCTGCCTCGGCGCGCTGGCGGCCTTCGACCAGCATCGGCTCGGTCAGGTCCAGAACGGTGGCATGGCCGTGACCTGCGCGTTTGAGGAAACGGAACGAGATGTCTCCGGTCCCGCCTGCAACGTCCAGCAGACGCTGACCGGGGCGCGGGGCGAGCCAATCCATCATCGCGTCTTTCCAGACCCGGTGGATGCCCATCGACATGACATCGTTCATCACGTCGTATTTCGAGGCGACCGAGTTGAACACGCCCTGCACGCGCCCGGCTTTTTCAGCCTCGCGCACGGTTTCGAACCCGAAATGAGTGGTCTTGTCGCTGTTGTCGGACATTTGCCTTGCCGTTCGTCGAATTTCGCCTCTGTTATAGGGCCATAAGAGGCGGGCACAATGCGGCCCTTTGGAATAGGAGCCATGTAATGCCCGAATTGCCCGAGGTCGAGACAGTAAGACGCGGCCTATCCCCGGCGATGGAGGGGGCGGTGATTGAACGGGCGGATGTGAACCGCCCCGATCTGCGTTGGCCGTTTCCTGACGGGATGGCGGAACGGTTGACCGGGCAGACAGTTCAGCGCCTGCGGCGGCGGTCGAAATATATTCTGGCCGATCTCAGTAGTGGAGAGACCCTGCTGATTCATCTAGGCATGTCGGGGCGGATGACTGTGTCGGGCGATCCGTTGGGGCAGTTCGTGCATGACCATCCGGCGGTGCAAAATCATGACCATGTGGTTTTTCACATGGCCAACGGCGCGCGCATTACCTTTAATGACCCGCGCCGGTTCGGGGCGATGGATTTGTTGTCGACAGCATCGGCGGAGCAGCACAAGCTGCTGTCAGTTCTTGGACCGGAACCGCTGGGCAATGACTTTCACGAACAGCACCTGATTGACGCGTTCAAAGGCAAGAACACTCCGGTCAAATCGGCGCTGCTGGATCAGGGAATCGTTGCCGGGTTGGGGAATATCTACGTTTGCGAGGCGCTTTATCGCGGCAAGGTGTCTCCTCGGCGCAAGGCCGGCCAGATTTCTGCGTCGCGCGTTGCAGCACTGGTTCCGATCATCCGGCAGGTGCTGCAGGACGCCATCGAGGCGGGCGGATCGTCGCTGCGCGATTTCCGCCAAGCTGATGGAGAGCTTGGATATTTTCAACACAAGTTCGATGTCTATGGCCGCGAGGGCGAACCCTGCCGCACCGAAGGCTGCAGGGAGACGATCCGGAGAATCACTCAATCCGGTCGCTCATCTTTCTATTGCGCGCAATGCCAAAGATAACTTGATCCAGCCCATGCGCGTGGTAAGGAATCGTACCTGAACGGAACAACCGGAAGCTTACACCTCATGGCTTTTGAGACGATCATCGTCGAAATCGAAGACCACGTCGCCCTTATCAAACTCGACCGCCCCGACGCGATGAATGCGCTGAACACCCAGTTGATGACTGAGCTGTGCACCGCGCTGGAGGACGCGGACGGGAACGACAAGGTGCGGTGCATCGTCATCACCGGGTCGGACAAGGCCTTTGCCGCGGGCGCGGACATCAAGGAAATGTCCGAGATGAGTTTTGTTCAGGTCTATGGCCAGAACCTGTTCGGGGACGCAAATGACCGGATCACCGCCATCCGCAAACCGATCATCGCCGCTGTTGCAGGCTATGCGCTGGGCGGTGGATGCGAGTTGGCGATGATGTGCGATTTCATCATCGCTGCAGATACCGCCAAGTTCGGCCAGCCCGAGATCAATCTGGGCGTCATTGCCGGTCTGGGCGGCACCCAGCGCCTGACCCGCTTTGTTGGCAAGTCCAAGGCGATGGATATGAACCTGACCGGTCGTTTCATGGATGCCGAAGAGGCGGAGCGTGCGGGCCTTGTCAGCCGCATCGTCCCCGCCAAGAAGCTGGTCGAAGAGGCCGTGGGCGCGGCGCAGAAAATTGCAGAGAAATCGCAGCTGACTGCAATGGCCGCGAAAGAGGCTGTGAACCGCAGCTATGAGCTGCCGCTGAGCGAAGGGATGCTGTTCGAACGCCGTGTGTTCCATTCGATGTTCGCCACCGAAGATCAGAAAGAGGGCATGGCCGCGTTTCTGGAAAAACGCGCGGCGCAGTTCCGCGACAAGTAAGCGGCCGTCACGACGGATGGTCAGGCGGGCTTTTGCCCGCCTTTTTCATGGCCGCAACGCGGGTTCAAGAATCCGCTTGGCAAACCCGGACAATTTGGATAGAAGCCGCCGCTATACATGCGCGTGCGGCCCGCCTGGCCCGACTCACACTCGTGATTTCTGATCCGGTGCGGATAATTCCCGTGGCGCGCAATCCAAGATAACCGTACCGAACAAAGGTCAAAGTCACATGGCAAATTCGCCCCAGGCAAAGAAGCGCGCCCGTCAGAACGAAAAGCGTTTCGCCGTAAACAAAGCACGCCGTTCGCGCATCCGTACCTATCTGCGTAAAGTTGAAGAAGCAATCGCATCCGGCGACAAGGACGCGGCCACCGCAGCGCTGCGCGCCGCTCAGCCTGAACTGATGCGCGGCGTCACCAAAGGCGTCTTCCACAAGAACACCGCATCGCGCAAAATGTCCCGCCTGTCGGCACGGGTCAAAGCGCTGGGCTAAGCTATCTGGTTGACCTTGGGTCACGTCAGAAAAGCTGAACCAATTTGAAAGGCGCCGCGCAAGCGGCGCTTTTTTTCACCTGTTGCCAGAAAACCGCGCCTTCACAAAACCGAGAGATTCTTTCGCCCCGAACCCCGAGTCAATATCAGAGTTTCGTTGCCGCGCCGGGTCTCGTCTTGTTACCACTAATCTAGCGATTCACTCGCTTGGGGGGACAGGCTGTTTCCACGATCTGAATGACGGGCATCAGGAGGGTTGTGGAATCATAGTCGTGATCCGGCTAACGCTGGGCTGCCGATCTGCCACGGATCTCGGGTAACCGTTGGTCCTGGCCCTGTCAAAAATGCGAATGCGATCTGCGCACCGGTTCGCCGGACGATCCTGGTATGGGCCGTTCCACTTGCCGGGTTGCAGAGCGTTTCTTAGGACAGACCCGCCGAACCGTCAGGTCCGGCGACGGGATACCTTTGCGCGTGTGAATCCGTAAACCGGGCGACCGGGACATAGTCAATAAGGCCGACAGGCCAATAAAGAATGGGATGCGTGAGGCGCTGAATGACACAAGAGAAATGGGGACTACTGCGTAACAAGTTGCTCAAGGTTGTTGGTCGGAACAACTACACCACCTGGATCGAACCTCTGGAATTTCAGGAGTTGCAGGATGGTGTGGCCGTGTTCTCGGTGCCGACGAATTTCATGGGCAACTATGTCAGCCAAAATTTTGCGGACCTCATTTTATACGAGCTGAACACCTCGGGTGAGACAGTGCAGCGCCTGGATTTCCGTGTCGCCGCCAATTCACCTACGCGACCCTCACCCGTTGCGGAAGCCAAGTCGGAATTCAAAGCCGCCGAACCTGCCACGCCACAGGCAGAGGCCACACCGGACGCGTTCGAGTCGCTGCAGGCCGCGCCTTTGGACAAGCGGTTCACCTTTGACAGTTTTGTGGTCGGCAAGCCCAACGAACTGGCCCACGCCGCTGCGCGCCGCGTGTCCGAGGGCGGTCCGGTCACTTTCAACCCGCTGGTTCTGTATGGTGGTGTGGGCCTTGGTAAGACCCACCTGATGCACGCGATCGCCTGGGAGCTGAAAACCAAGCACCCCGAACTGAACGTGCTCTACCTGTCTGCCGAGCAGTTCATGTACCGTTTCGTGAAAGCCCTGCGCGAGCGTCGGATGATGGATTTCAAACATCTGTTCCGCTCGGTCGATGTGCTGATGGTGGACGACGTGCAGTTCATCGCCGGAAAGGATTCCACGCAGGAGGAATTCTTCCACACTTTCAACGCGCTGGTGGACCAGAATAAGCAGATCATCATCTCGGCCGACCGTGCGCCGGGGGAAATCAAGGACCTTGAAGACCGCGTGAAATCGCGCCTGCAATGCGGGCTGGTGGTGGACTTGCATCCGACCGACTATGAACTGCGTCTGGGCATCCTGCAGAACAAGGTGCAGCATTACAGCAACACTTATCCCGACCTGACCATCGCTGATGGGGTACTGGAATTCCTCGCACAGCGCATCTCGACCAATGTGCGGGTGCTGGAAGGGGCGCTGACCCGTCTCTTTGCTTTTGCTTCGTTGGTTGGGCGTGAGATCGACATGGACCTGACGCAGGATTGTCTGGCCGATGTACTGCGGATGTCCGAGCGTAAGATCACTGTCGAGGAAATTCAGCGCAAGGTATCCGAATACTACAACATCCGACTGTCCGACATTATCGGCCCCAAGCGCCTGCGGTCTTATGCCCGCCCGCGTCAAGTGGCGATGTACCTGTGCAAGCAGCTGACCAGCCGGTCCCTGCCCGAGATTGGCCGCCGTTTTGGCGGTCGTGACCACACCACCGTGATGCATGGTGTCAAGCGGATAGAAGAGCTGAAGCTGACCGACGGCCAGATTGCCGAAGATGTCGAGATGCTGCGCCGGTCGCTGGAAGCCTGAGTCACATCCCCAAACCACTCAGAAACGCCCCGGACCATCGGCCCGGGGCGTTTTCTTGTGCGCATTTCTCCACGGTCAGGGAATGAACTGTGTCGCAACGACTACGCGACCCTTGACGGTTGCGGCATTCCGACCCAGAAATCGGTAAAAAATCCTTGTGCCTCAGGGCGGAACCGCTAACGTGCCAGTCCCGCCTATTTCGGCACGCAAGTCAGAGGAATTGAGGGTATGAAGATCAGCATCGAACGCGGCACCCTTCTCAAGGCCGTTTCGCAGGCTCAATCTGTTGTCGAACGGCGCAACACTATTCCCATACTTGCCAATGTGCTGATCGAGGCCGAAGGCGATCAGGTGCAATTCCGTGCCACCGATCTGGATATCGAAGTGGTCGACAAGGCCCCCGCGCAGGTCGAGAAAGCCGGGGCGACGACCGTCGCCGCAACCACCCTGCACGAGATTGTCCGCAAGCTGCCCGATGGCGCGCTGGTGACGTTGACCGCCGATAGTGCTGCGGGGCGTCTGACGGTCGAGGCGGGCCGGTCGAACTTCTCGCTGGCGACTCTGCCGAAAGAGGATTTTCCGGTGATGGCGTCCTCGGAATATGCGTCGAACTTTACCACCTCGGCAGCGCTGTTGCGGCGGTTGTTCGACAAGTCGAAATTCGCCATCTCTACGGAAGAGACGCGGTACTATCTGAACGGCGTTTACATGCATGTGACTGACGGGTCGGACGGCGGCAAAGTGTTGCGATGCGTGGCCACCGACGGGCATCGTCTGGCGCGGATCGATGCAGATTTGCCGGATGGCGCGGCGGACATGCCGGGCGTGATCGTGCCGCGCAAAACGGTGGGTGAGCTACGGAAACTGCTGGACGATGATGAGATGGACATCGCCGTCTCGGTTAGCGAAACCAAGGTGCGGTTTGCCACGCCGGATATCACGCTGACCTCGAAAGTCATTGATGGCACCTTCCCCGACTACACCCGCGTGATCCCACAGGGCAATACCCGCAAACTGGAAGTGGATGCCGCCGAGTTCGCGCAGGCGGTGGACCGGGTGGCGACTGTTTCGTCGGAACGCTCGCGTGCGGTGAAGCTGCAACTGGACGGGGATAAACTGGTTCTATCGGTGAATGCGCCGGATAGCGGGGCGGCTGAGGAAGAACTGGCCGTGGCCTATGGCGACGAGCGGTTGGAGATCGGGTTCAACGCGAAGTATCTGCTGGAGATTGCCTCGCAGGTGGATCGCGAGAATGCGGTTTTCCTGTTCAACTCGGCGGGCGACCCGACCCTGATGCGCGAGGGCAATGATCAGAGCGCGGTTTATGTTGTCATGCCCATGCGCGTCTGATCGCGCTGGCGCGCGATGGCTCCGGCGGAGGTATTTTTGAACAGAAGAAGGGAGGGG
Organism: Ruegeria sp. F11; assembly: GCF_056533855.1. Lineage (NCBI taxonomy): Bacteria > Pseudomonadati > Pseudomonadota > Alphaproteobacteria > Rhodobacterales > Roseobacteraceae > Ruegeria > Ruegeria sp. F11. Next base: position 22,598 of record NZ_JBQFOW010000018.1, read on the forward strand.
TCATGGGATTGGCCCTGACCGAGCTTACGGTCTCGCATTTTCGGTCTCATAAATTGGCGCGGTTGTCATTGGATGGACGGCCGGTGGCGATTCACGGACCGAACGGGGCGGGAAAGACCAATATCCTTGAAGCGGTGTCATTGTTTTCACCCGGGCGTGGGATGCGGCGGGCGAGCGCGGCTGAGATGACGCGGCGGCCTGAGGCGCTGGGGTGGAAACTATCAGGTGTTCTGGATGTCCGCGGCCAGCGGTCTGAAATCCAGACCTGGTCCGAGGGCGGCGCGGCGCGGCAGGTTCGGATTGATGAGAAATCTGCGACACAAATAGATCTGGGCAAGCTGGCGCGAGTCGTCTGGCTGATCCCTTCAATGGACCGGCTTTGGATCGAAGGGGCCGAGGGGCGGCGGCGGTTTCTGGACCGGATCGCGCTGAGTTTTGATCCCTCGCACGCCGAAGCCTCGCTGACCTACGAAAAGGCGATGCGCGAGCGGAACCGGCTGTTGAAAGAGCAGGTGCGGGATGCGCATTGGTATGCGGCGCTGGAGGGGCAGATGGCTGAAATGGGTCATCGTATCCATGCCGCTCGGCTAAAAGCGTTGGGGCATTTACGGGCTGCGCAGGATCAGGCGGAAACGGCGTTTCCCTCGGCCGATCTGGATCTGGTACAGACCGAGGGCGCGATGCCAGAGACGGCGGAAGATTTGCGTGAGGCTTTGGATGAAAGCCGGTTTCGCGATCTGGCCGCAGGACGGACCTTGGTGGGACCGCACCGGTCGGACCTGTATGGGGTATTTGCCGCCAAGGGGGTACCTGCAAAGGATTGCTCGACCGGAGAACAAAAAGCGCTGCTGGTTTCGTTGATCCTGTCCAACGCGCGGGCGCTGGCCGGGATGGTTGCGGCACCGCCGATTGTGTTGCTGGATGAGGTGGCCGCGCATCTGGATGCCGGGCGGCGTGCGGCGCTGTATGACGAGATTTGCGCGCTGGGCGCTCAGGCCTGGATGACGGGCACCGGGCCTGAGCTGTTTGCGGAACTGGGCAACCGGGCCCAGACGTTGATCGTCAGCGACGGCGACGAAGGCTCGGTCGTGGCTTAGGCGGGCTCGCCGACTTTACGTTCCCACAGGAAGCCGCGCATGACTTCGTCCACCGGGGTCTGCGCCATTTGGTTGACGTAGTTCGACATGGTTTTCTGCGCCAGACCAAGTACCACGTCCAAAACCGCGCGATGCGAGTAACCGGCGTCGAAGAAGGCTTGCAGTTGTTCCTCGGTCGGGTTGCCGCGGGATTCCATCACTTGCAGGGTGAATGTGCGCAGTGCCTCAAGCTTGGCCGAGGGCAGCGGGGTTTCGTTGCGCAGAGCCTCGGTGATGTCATCCGAGATCTTCATCATCTTGGCGATACCGGTATGGGCGGGCACGCAGTAGTGGCACTCGTTCGCCACGTTGATCGTCTGCCAGACGACGGTTTTCTCATCATCGTCGAAATCGGTCTGCAGGAACAGGCCGTGCAGGACCTGATAGGCCTCAAGATGCTGCGGACTTTCCGCCATCACTTTGTGCAGCCCAGGCAGGCGGCCAAACGCGGCCTGTGACTTTTCCAGCAGCGGTTTCGACCCTTCCGGGGCGGTTTCGAGGTCATGAGAGGGGAAATTTGCCATGTCAAAGCTCCTGTTTCTGGCGCGATGAGTCGTATTTAGGCTTTCTTGAGCGATCACTCAAGTATATATTTGAGCGAACGTTCAAGAATTGGTGAAGCCGATGCCCCGTAAGCCCTCATATGACCGCGATGCGCTGATTGCGCAGGCCCGGGATCTATTCTGGCGGCAGGGATGGGCCGGGACCTCGCTGAAGGATCTGGAGCGGGACCTGAACCTGAAACCCGGCAGTTTCTATGCCGCCTTCGGGTCCAAGGATGCGCTGTATGCGCTGACGCTGGAACGATACGCGCAGGATGGCGTGGCCCGTCTGATGGCGTTGGCCGATGAGATCGGGCCGCTGCCGGCGCTCAAGGCGCAGCCGCATGTGGTGATCGACGAAAGCGAAATGCCCGCGCGCGCCTGCATGCTGGCCAAGACTTATGCGGAATTACAGGCTAGGGGGCACGATCTGGCCGACAAGGCTGGATGCCATATGGCCGAGATGAAGGACAGTTTCGCGACGCTGTTTCGCCGGGCGCAGGAGGCTGGGGAAATCGGACCTGACCACGACCCTGATCGTCTGGCCGCGCGCTATCAGTCTGACATTCTGGGCCTGCGTCTGTCGGCGGAGCGCAGCGACGTGAATGCGGCGGAAATTGCCGCTGATATCGCGGCGGATCTGGATCGGCTTTGATCCTCGCCAACCCTCAGATTCCGACACAAAATGTTGGGGGATCGCGTGACAATGCCCACCAGAAAACGTATAAGTTACCAAAATAATATAGGTACTGACTTAATGTCCGAAGACGCACAGGCACCGCAGGAATACGGCGCGGATTCCATCAAGGTTCTCAAAGGCTTAGAAGCGGTTCGCAAGCGCCCCGGGATGTATATCGGCGACACCGATGATGGCTCGGGTCTGCACCATATGGTGTATGAGGTTGTGGACAACGGAATTGACGAAGCTTTGGCCGGCCATGCGGACCATGTGACCGTCAAAATCCACGCGGATTCCAGCGTTTCGGTCAGCGATAACGGGCGCGGAATCCCGGTCGATATTCACCCGGAAGAGGGTGTTTCAGCGGCCGAGGTCATTATGACCCAGCTGCATGCGGGCGGGAAGTTCGACAGCAATTCGTATAAGGTGTCAGGTGGCCTACACGGAGTGGGTGTTTCGGTGGTGAATGCCCTGTCCGACTGGCTGGAGCTGCGCATCTGGCGTGCGGGCAAGGAACATGTGGCGCGCTTTGAGGGCGGTGAGACGGCGGAGCATCTAAAAGTCGTGGGCGAATGCGGCGACCGCACCGGGACCGAGGTTCGGTTTCTGGCCTCGACCAACACGTTCTCGAACCTTGAATACTCGTTTGAGACGCTGGAAAAGCGCCTGCGCGAACTGGCCTTCCTGAATTCGGGTGTGCGGATCATTCTGATTGATGAACGTCCGGCAGAGCGGCTGGAAACCGAGCTGTTCTATGAAGGCGGCGTTAAGGAATTCGTCAAATATCTCGACCGGTCGAAAACCCCGGCGATGCCCGAACCGATCTATATCAAGGGCGAGCGCGACGACATCGGCGTCGAAATCGCCATGTGGTGGAATGACAGCTATCACGAGACGGTGCTGCCCTTTACCAACAACATTCCGCAGCGCGATGGCGGGACGCATGTGGCCGGTTTCCGGGGCGCATTGACCCGGACGATCAACAATTATGCGCAGTCCAGCGGGATTGCGAAGAAGGAAAAGGTCAGCTTCACCGGCGATGACGCGCGCGAAGGTCTGACCTGCGTTCTGTCGGTCAAGGTGCCGGATCCCAAGTTCTCATCCCAGACCAAGGACAAGCTGGTGTCGTCCGAAGTCCGCCCGGCGGTCGAAGGTCTTATGAATGAAAAGCTGGCCGAGTGGTTCGAGGAGAACCCCAATGAGGCCAAGACCATCGTCGGCAAGATCATCGAAGCCGCCTTGGCGCGTGAGGCTGCGCGCAAGGCCCGCGAACTGACCCGTCGCAAGACGGCGATGGATGTGAATTATCTGGCCGGGAAGCTGAAGGATTGTTCCGAGAAAGACCCCTCGAAGACCGAAGTCTTTCTGGTCGAGGGGGACTCAGCGGGTGGATCAGCCCAGACCGGTCGGGATCGTCTGACGCAGGCGGTGCTGCCCCTGCGCGGGAAAATCCTGAACGTCGAACGCGCGCGGTTTGACCGGATGCTGTCGTCGCAGGAAATCGGCAATCTGGTGATGGCGCTGGGCACCGGCATTGGTCGCGACGAGTTCAACATCGAAAAGCTGCGCTACCACAAGATCGTCATCATGACTGACGCGGATGTGGACGGGGCGCATATCCGCACCCTGCTGCTGACCTTCTTCTATCGCCAGATGCCAGAGCTGATCGAGGGCGGATATCTCTACATCGCGCAACCGCCGCTCTATAAGGTTTCGCGTGGAAAATCAGAGGTTTACCTGAAGGATCAGGCCGCTTTGGATGACTACCTGATCAATCAGGGCGTCGAAGGTGCGGTGCTGAAGCTGGGCTCGGGCGAGGAAATCATCGGTCAGGATCTGACCCGCGTGGTTGACGAAGCGCGGCAGTTGAAACGCGTGCTGGACGCCTTCCCGACGCATTACCCGCGTCACATTCTGGAACAGGCCGCGGTGGCCGGAGCTTTCGTGCCGGGCGCGGTTGACGCCGACCTGCAGGGTGTGGCCGACAAGGTCGCGGCCCGTCTCGACCTGATCGCGCTGGAATACGAACGCGGCTGGCAAGGCCGCATCACGCAGGATCATGGTATCCGCCTTGCCCGCATCCTGCGCGGCGTCGAAGAGGTCCGAACACTGGACGGCCCCATGCTGCGCTCGGGTGAGGCGCGAAAGACCGGGTCGTTCACGCAAAGCCTGCAAGAGGTCTATAACACGCCCGCCACGCTGGTACGCCGCGATCGGATGCAAGCCATCCACGGCCCGCTGGATCTGCTGCGCGCGATTCTGGAAGAGGGCGAAAAGGGCCTATCGCTGCAGCGCTACAAAGGCCTGGGCGAGATGAACCCGGACCAGCTGTGGGAAACCACTTTGGACCCGGATGCGCGCACGCTGCTGCAGGTCCGCGTCGATGACATGGTCGAGGCTGACGATCTGTTCACCAAACTCATGGGCGACGTGGTAGAGCCCCGCCGCGAGTTCATTCAGCAGAACGCACTGAGCGTGGAAAACCTGGATTTCTAGCGGCCCTCGCCGCCACGCCGCTTATTTACAGATCGGCAACACCAACGGAGGTTGTTTTGGCAGAGACTGCCTCCATTGGTTTATGACCGGCTGTAACTTGCTTTTGGGCCAGAACTTAGGCGCGCCGATGGCCTGCAGGCAGGCAGCATTCCAGTAAAGCCCGGCGCGGGACAGGGATCGCCCCTTTTTCACCGCTTTTGCCACCGCATTGATGTCTTTGGATTCCGGATAGATATACAGCGTTGTCGGGTTCCCCTCGACCAGCGCCAGGATGTCCTTGGACGCGGATTGGGACCAGGTTGTGCAGCCATTGCTGCGGCCGCCGGTGTAGTTCACCAGTCTTCCGTAGGGAACATAGCCTTCGGCATCGGCATGCGGGCTTTGCGGGTTTTTGAAACGGCATTGCCATTTAAGGAAAACGGCGGGGTGGCCGCCGATGGCCCGTTCCCTTGCATTGCTCGTTTCACCCTCGCCATCGAACAGAAGGAAGGTGCGGTAGAACGGTGTGCGTTTGCCCGACTGGTTGTAGTAACCTTTGAACGAGGTGCGCGTTTCCGCCGTCATGTAGGACCCGCCCGCCGTCAGCTTCGATCCCTCGGCGTTGCTGAAGTTCTTTGCGCATTGCCGACCGTTCGAGAAATTGGCCCGCTGCAATTTGCGCCCGTTGCCATAGCCCGAGGACACGGCGCGGAAGACCTTCTGAGACTCGCAAATCACATAAAACCGCCGCCCCGGATTGCCCCCGGGCGAGGTGCTGGGGCGGGTCGCATCCTTGGCGAGGTAGCAGGGGTTTCTGACCACCCCCTGCCGACGTTTTTCCTGATAAAGTGCCCGCGCCCGTTGCAGAACTACCGGTGCGATCTGGCCTTCGCCGGTTCCCACATGTTTCTGCAGCCAGGCAGGAATGTCGGACGATAGCGCGTGGGCAATGGTTGACGAGAATGCGACAGCCATAACGGCGGCAAGGCGGAGCGGCTTGGTCAGCAACGGGAAAACTCCTGCTAGAATGTCCTCAGATACAAACTAGCACAGATTGTTCGCCTAAAGGCGTCAATCCGGAGATGATGTCCGCGACTGTGGCCGCAAATCCTAGGCTGCCTTGGGAGCCTGGGTTCAGAAAATCTCGCAGGCCTGTCCGGCAACCTTGATCACGCGGTCATCGCCAGCCTTGATGCATTGCGCCGGGACCGCACCACCAAGTTCTTTCTTGGGTGAGGTCATCCAGAAAGCGCGCTGCCACGGTGTCATGCTGTGGGGCAGGGCTTGCAGCACTTTCTCCATCAGCGGCAGGGGCGTGCCATCTTCGGCGAACTGAAAGGACGGGTAGGCGTCAGTGCCTTGATAAGGCAGGGAAAGTACCTTTCCGGTCCGTTTCCAGATATCGCCGATCCGCGTCAGATGCCACGCGCCACCCTTCCACCGAGCGTGCACGGCGCTGTCATCCAGCAAAGGATAATCCCGCGCGAAATCGTCTTTCTGGGTGTTTCTGACGGCGTCACTGCGCCCGTCGACCTTCGACAAATACATCAAAAAACTCACACTATTCACTCACCACGGCTCAAGCATACTACCGCAAAGCGATTCGTGCCAAAGTGAAACACTTCACACTGTTTCAATGGAATGAGAGGTTTGCGGAGGTTTTTTTGTCCACAGGCCGTGAGGCTCGCACCGGGCGCGCGGTTCCCGGTATTGTCACGGATCGGGGCAATACTTACCTCAATCACACCGCGTTCACGGCTCTGCCACGGGCGCATCCTGAGGGTTTGCAACAGATGGGTTACACAAAAACGGCACTGCTGATGGCCGCCATGACCGCCTTGTTTATGGGGCTTGGGTATCTTCTGGCCGGGACCGGCGGCATGGTTCTGGCTCTGGTCGTTGCCGCGGGCATGAACGTGTTCACCTGGTGGAACTCGGATAAAATGGTGCTGCGTATGCATAATGCGCAACCCGTTCCCAGCGGGGATCGGCTGGGCCTGTCGCAGATGGTGCATGATCTGGCGCGCAATGCCGGGATGCCGACGCCCGCAGTCTATCTGCTGGACACCCCGCAGCCGAACGCGTTTGCAACCGGGCGCAATCCGAACAATGCCGCCGTTGCCGTGACCTCGGGCCTGATCCGGACCCTGTCGCGCGAGGAACTGGCGGGTGTTGTGGCCCATGAGCTTGCCCATATCAAGAACCACGACACCGCGATCATGACCGTCACCGCGACCTTCGCGGGTGCGATCACGATGCTGGCGAATTTCGCGCTGTTCTTTGGCGGGCGGCGGGATAGCGGGGTCGGGTTGGTCGGGACCATCGCGCTGATGATCCTGGCCCCGCTGGCTGCTGGGTTGGTGCAGATGGCGATCAGCCGGACACGGGAATACGCCGCCGACCGTCTGGGGGCCGAGATTTGCGGCCAGCCGCTGGCGCTTGCCTCAGCGCTTGAGCGGATCCAGCAGGGCGCGGCCCGGATCGACAATGATGCGGCCGAGCGGAACCCGGCGACGGCACATATGTTTATCATCAACCCGCTGCATGTGCATACGCGCGACAAACTGTTTTCGACGCACCCTTCGACGGCGAACCGGATAGCGGCCTTGCGCAAGATGGCCGGAGAGGCAGGTTCGTCCCGCGCGCCCAAACCGGAAAGAGCCCGCCGACCCGGCAGTGGGCCGTGGGGGTAAAACTTCGCTACGTCTCGTGTGAGGCCAGCACTTCGCTCTGATACCCGAACAGGGCGGGCAGCCCGCCGGTATGCAGCAAGACCACCTTTTGACCCGTTGTGACCTGACCCTCGTGGACCAGATCCAGCAACCCGGCAAAGGTTTTGGCCGAATAGACAGGATCGAGGAAAATGCCCTCGGTCCGGGCCATTCTCTCTAACGCCGATCGCGTTTTTGGACCCACCTGACCATAGCCCGGAGCCAGCGCGCCGTCCCATACATCGACCCTGTCGGCCACCAGCGCCGGATCAATCTTCAGCAGGTCCGCCAGCTTTTGCAGGACAACAGACATGCGCGCGCGCTGTTGATCGGCATCGCGGCGCACGCAGATGCCGAACACCCGCGCCTTGGAACCTGATGACGCGACCCCGATCAGAAGCCCGCCATGGGTCGCGCCGCTGCCAGATGGCACAACGACCGCGTCAAAATCCGGCATCTGCGCGCAGAGCTCCTGCCCCGCAGCAACATAGCCAAGCGCACCCAGCGGCGGATGGTGCAGCCCAAGATGGATGACATAAGGTGTGCGGCCTTGCGCTTTCAACTCATCCGCGCGGGCATGCAGGGCGGCATCGGCCCCGGCCTCGTCTTCCCCGACGGGATAGCTCATATGCTCGGCGCCCAGAATTTTCGCCAGCAGCACGTTGCCCGAGGTGTAATAGTCCGGCCCCATATTCGGCACCCGTTCCTCAAGCTGCAGAACGGATTTCATGCCCAGGCGCGCCGCGGCCGCTGCAGCAGACCGAACGTAATTCGACTGCACCGCGCCTGTGATCAGGATCGTATCGGCCCCCTGCGCCAGCGCATCACCGAAATAGAACTCGAGCTGCCGGGTCTTGTTGCCCCCGAACCCAAGCCCGGTCAGATCGTCACGCTTGAGCCAGAGGTCGATCCCCAGTTCGTCGGACAGGCGCTCCAACCGGTCCAGCGGGGTCGGGCCGGACATCAGGTGCGCCCTTGGAAATTGTGCCAACAGATCGGTCTGTGTCATCATGCATCCACCCGGTTCACGCCATCCCATAGGCGCGTTGAAACAGAACATAGCAGGCAATCACCGAGATCACCCGGATTGCCGTCTTGATCGCGGCTTGCGGCAGGTAGGGCCGGGCCATGCGCCCGCCGAGGCTGCCCAGCACCGTGATCCCCGCAAAGGCCCAAAGCTGCGGACCAAGCGGGATTGACTGCCAGTCTGACAGGCTGTGCAGCAGAAAGGCGATGCCATAGGCCACCAGCGCGATGGGTTGCACCAGCCGCGCAACGTCGCGGGCCGGGCGGCCCTTGGCCATCAGGCCAAACACCATCAGCGGCCCTGGCGTCGCGGCCCAGACCGTGGCCAGCCCGGACAAGCCCGAAACGGTGGCAAACCCGGTTGTGCCGATGGCCGTCCGCGCCGGGATCAGCGTTGTCAGCACGCCGATCAGCAGAAGAGTTCCGGTCAGGGCCAGCACGAATGGTTCGCTCAGCCACGGATAGATGGCCAGCCCGAGGATCACGCCCGCAAGGCATCCGAGGATCGCGGTGGATATGGTCTTTTGCTCCGCGCTGACAATGCGCCAATCTGTGGCGACGGCTGACACAATGGTGTTGAGCAACAACAGCGCCGGAACAGCGGTGGCCGTGCCCAGCAGGATCATCATCGGCGGGCCCGCGACGATGCTGAAGCCGATGCCGATCCCGACCTGCAGCATCGCGCCGAGGCAGATGGCGATCATCAGGATGGCGAGTTCTGCGGGCACCTTTTCCCCTTAGTAACGTCTGTGACCGGGCGTGGTTTAGCCTTTTTCGGCGACGCCTGAAACCACCCTTCACCCCCAGGGCATGATCCCGGAATAGGGCGCACGCGTGGTCACGGTGTGCGCCATCTGCGCAAGGGTTGTCAGGTCAAAAACCGGCAGCTCCAACGCCTGCTGAATTTGCGCGGCATAGGGCGGCAAATCGGTGCATTCCAGAACGATGGACCGTATTTCGGGCGTATCGCGTTTCAGGTCTCGGGCGGCTTGTAGCACCTCGGCCTCGATCAGGTCGGTGTCCATTCGGGTGCGGGTGTTGCGCAGGATGACCTCGGCAAACTCCTGCGTGGCTTCCAGCCCTTTCACGGCCACCGGAATGCCGGCCGCGCCCACGCCCGCGAAATGGCGCGGGGTCAGGGCCGAGGCGTCCGCTGTCAGAACCCCAACCGGCGCGCTTGCCCCGGTCATGTGATAGGCCAGCGGCACCTGAATCAGGCTCGACGCGAAGACGGGCACGGAAACTTCGGCGGCCAGTTCCTTTTGAAACAAGGCCAGAAAGCCGCAACTGCCGGTGATGGCGCGCACGCCCTCGGCCTCGAGCCGCTGCGCGCCCTTGATGAAGGGGTCCAGAAGATCGGGGCTCGGGTTGTTCAGCAATGTCCGAACAGTGACCCCGTCGATCATTTCGTAAAGAACGGGGAAGGGCAGGCTTGAGGGGTTCTTGATATGCCCCGGCGGTTTCGGGAAATAGCTTTCAAGGCACAGAACCCCAATGGATGCCCCGCAGATATTCTGTCCGCCTTGGTAAATCGGCATGAGTTCAGGTCCTTTCGGTGATCGTGTACGGCCCCTCAGAACCGGGCCAGAGAATAGGGGCTCAAGTCGACGTTCAGACGGCGCTCGGACACAAGATCTGCCACAAGCTCGCCGGTTTTCGGGGCCATCATCAGCCCGTAATGCGAATGTCCGAAGGCGGTGAAAAGCCCAGGTTTTCCGTCGATTTGGTCGATTGCGGGCAGGCTGTCGGGAAAGGACGGGCGTCGCCCCATCCAGAACCGCGTCTGACTGCTATCCAGATCGGGTATCATCGCCTTTGCCTGATCGGTCAGGATCGCTTGTTTGCGGGGGTCGGCAGGAGCGTCGATGCTGCCAAACTCGGCAGTGCCCGCGACCCGCAGACCATCCTGCATCGAGCTTGCGACCACTTTCGCATCCACATCCATCACCGAGTTGTTCAGACAGGCCGATGGGGATGGGAACTCAACATGATATCCCCGTTCGGCCACAAGCGGCACCGGCAACCCCAGCGGTTTCAGAAGGTCGGCGGACCAGACACCGGCGGCCAGAACGACCGTGTTCGCGTGTAAGGCCTCGGCAGGGGTTTGCAGATGCCAGCCCCCACCGTCGGCACTTGTCAGCCCTGTGATTTCGGTCTTTACGATCTCGGCACCCCGCTGACGAGCCTTCTCGGCCAGAACCGCGCCGACCCGACCGGGCGATGTGATCCGCGCCTGACCTTTGATTACAACGGCGGCCTTGTAGTCCCGGCTCAGCGCAGGTTCAATGCGGCGAAGCTCATCGCCGTCAACACGCTCTAACTCGCTGCCTTTTTCGGTGCGGATCAGGTAATCCAGACCCTCAAGATTGGCCTGTTCGGGGCGGCGGTAGGCGTGAATGTAGTTGCTGTCGACAATCAGGTTTTCCTGGCCGGTGCCCTGCAGATGCATGCGGTAAAGCTCGATAGACGGGCGGCACAGCAACTCCATCGCGTCGGCGGTTGCGCGCACGGTCTTTTCGCCGGAATTCGCAAGGAACCGCATGCCCCACGGGATCATTCTGGGCCAGAACGACATCCGGACCGACAAGGCGCTTTTGGGGTCCAGCAGCATGTGGGGCAGCTTCTTCCAAATGCCGGGCGTGGACTGAGGGATGATTGACCAGGGCGACACCACGCCTGCGTTGCCAAAGGAAGTTTCCTGACCTGGCTCACCCCGGTCGATCAGACGAACCCGGACACCCCGATCCTGCAGCGACAGGGCGCAACAGATGCCAACGATCCCGGCCCCGATGATTGTAACCTGCTCGGCCATCAGATCAGGCCGTGGAATGGCTGCGGTTGCGCGCGATCAGTTGCGTCACGATCACCGGCGACGCCACGGCCAGCGCGATCAGGTCAGCGGTCAGCGAGGGCGCGACAAAGATCACCCCGGCGATCGCCATCAATATGCGCGACGCCACGTTCAGGGGTTGCAGCCAATAGCCGACCACAGCCGCAGACAGGGCGATCACACCGGCGATACAACTGGATGCGGTATAGGTGAATTCCCACAGGTTGAACCCGGTCGAAGACACGAACAGCAAAACCGGGGCGTAGACAAAGGCCATCGGTGCGATGACCTTTCCAAGCCCGAGGGTAAAAGCTGACAGGCCGGTTCGGAACGGGTTCGAATTGGCAATCGCCGCCGCCGCATAGGCCGAGGTGCACACCGGTGGCGTAATCTCGGACACCACGCCGTAATACAGCACGAACAAGTGGCTTGCGATCGGCGGCACCCCCAGTTGCGCCAGCGCAGGCTGCGCGACCGAGACCAGCATGATGTAAAGCGCCGTCGTTGGGATGCCCGCGCCCATCAGGATGCAGACCACCGCGATAAAGACCAAGGAGATGAACAGTTGCAGGTCTTCCATGGCAAACAGCTGGAAGCTGCCGAACGAGATCATGTTGTACAGATCCGACGCCAGATTGCCCGCGCCCTGCGTCACCATGAACCCGATACGGAAGCCGATGCCGGTGGTGTTGATCACGCCCACTACGATGCCCACGGCCGCCGCCGCCGCGCCAACGGCCAGCGAGTATTTAACGCCCAACTCGACCGCCTGCAGCATCTCGGGCACTTCGATGCGTTTTTGCGGGTTGAGCGTGGCGACGACGGATAGCGCACACAGGGTTGCGGTCATGGTCAGATCGAAGCCGCCATCCGAGAATTTCCACAGAACAAAGGCCAGAAACGCCGCCGCGTAGATCAGGGTCGGTGGCTGCTTGATTCGCGACATGCCCGCGATCACCGCCAGAGAGATGCCGCAAAAAGCCGACATGAACGGCGTGTAGCCGGAAAACAGCACCACCAGCAGGCCGATCAGTGGGACGATATTGGCCCAGCCCTCGGCCCAGACCGCTTTCAGTTGCGGCAGCTGCTCTTTCGCCAGACCCTGCAGGTTCAGCTTGCGCGCCATCAGGTGCACAACGGCGAAGACGCCGACATAATGCAGGATCGCTGGGAAGATCGCGGCGATCACGATGGTGGTATAGGGCACCTCGAGGAATTCAGCCATGATGAAGGCTGCGGCCCCCATGATCGGCGGGGTGATCTGGCCCCCAGCCGAAGACGCGGCCTCGACCCCGCCTGCGAAATGGCCGGGATAGCCCAGACGCTTCATGTTCGGAATGGTCAGCGCCCCGGTCGAGACGGTGTTGGCAACCGACGAGCCCGAAATGGTTCCGAAAAAGGCCGAGGATACGACGGACACTTTCGCAGGCCCGCCGGTGTAACGCCCAGCCAGAATGGTTGCGTTGTCGATGAACAACTGCCCCAAACCGGTGCGCTGGGCGATGACGCCGAACAGCACAAAGTGGAACACGATGGTTGAAACGACCCACAGCGTGACGCCATAGATGCCTTCCTGCGGGAAATACATCGACGAGACGAAGGTTTTGAAATTAACTCCCGGATGCTGCAGCAGACCGGGGAAATAGGGGCCCAGCAGGGCATACGACATGAACACGCAGATGATCAGCGGCAGCACCCATCCCAGCGTGCGGCGCGCGATATCCAGCACCAGAAGGATGATGACGACGCCCAGAGCAACGTCATAGGTGTTGGGGTTGCCCATGCGGAAGGTTTGTTCCTCGATCCCCAGAAACGGGATGCCGCGCCAGGCAACGCCGACGTAAAGCGCAGCAATGATGCCAAGCGCCATGAACACCAGATCGTAAAGTGGGATATTCCCGATCCGAAACCGGCTGACCTTGAGCGCATAGAGGTTTTTGGACCCCACGATCGGGATCGTCGCGTAGACCAGAATGAACAGCAGGGCCAGATAGATGCCCATATGCCAGTGATCGGCGGGCAGGCCGAAACCCGCCGTGAAAAACTCGTAGAACGCAAAGATCAGGGCCACGACCCGCAGGACCTTGCCCGCCGTCGGCGTGACCTGCCGGACGGCGGCGCCTTCGTCGAACTGTTCCTCGATCGCGGCCAGTTCCTCGGCCGTCAGTTCGTGGTCATCAAGTTTCTGGGTCTCGGACATGATGGCCCCCTGAGATCGCGCGTTTGGAGAATCCGGTGCCCTGAAAAGGGCACCGGATGGTTGTATTCAGCAGGTTCGGGTTACTGCAGCAGACCGGCTTCTTTATAGAACTTCTCGGCCCCCGGATGCAGCGGCACGCCCAGGGCCTCGACCCCGTCCAGCGCCGTGTCGGGTGTGATCTGCTTGCCTTTGGCGTGGCCATTGTCCAGAAGCTTGCGGGTGTTGTCGTTCCAAAGAGCTTTGGTCATCTGGTAGACCAGATCGTCCGACAGGTCCGAAGACACCACCAGCATTGCGCTGACCGCAGGTGTCTTGGTCTCAGAGTCGATGCCTTCATAAACACCACCCGGAATGGTCGAGGGGATATAAGCCGGAATGATCTCATTGATCTTGGCCATATCTTCGTCGGTGAAGGAATGCAGGTTCATCCCCTTGGTCGAGGACAGTTGCACCATCGCGGCTACGGGCCAGCCAGCGGCGTAGAAATAGGCGTCAAGCTGACCATCCGCCAGACGCTCGGCGCTTTGGCTGTTGTTCAGTTCGGCCTCATCCATGTTGTCGCGATTGACACCCCAGGCATCCAGCATCTGCAGCACGGCCACTTGCGTGCCAGACCCCGCCTGTGCGATGCCCACGCGCTTGCCTTCCAGATCGCTCAGGTCAGTGATCGTTTCACCCGCCGGAAGCACCAGATGCAGGTCTTCGGGGAACAGGTTGGCGACAATACGCAGCTTGGGATGGGGTTTACCGTCGAATTTACCCTCGCCCAGATACATCGAGCGAGTGACGTCAGCCGCAGCAAGCCCGGCTTCCAATTCGCCATTTTGCACGGCTGCGTTGTTGAAGACCGAGGCGGTCGTGGACTGCGCAATCGCGATCAGACCGGGCACACCGCATTGGCCGCCCTCTTCACAGGGGCGCGATCCCGGAGGGGCCGAGATACCGTTGGCGATAGTTCCGCCGATCGGAAAATAAGTACCGCCCGCGCCGCCGGTGCCGATGCGGAAAAAGGTCGGGTCCTGTGCCAGCGCCGGCGCAGCAAGCGCGCCAGCCAGGGCCAGACCGGTCAGACATTTCACTAGATTCATTACAGTCTCCCAAATTTGGATTCGGTTTTTCCGAATTTCAATCCTGTCAGCCTAGACGCAATTTTCATAAATTCAAATTTGTTATATTTCACAAAACTAATTTTTCGCTTATGTATCCGGCATGAACCTGACGCAGCTCACCGTTTTTCGCGAGGTGATGGAGACGGGCTCCATCTCTCAGACCGCCAGAAAACTGAACCGCACCCAACCCGCGATCAGCCTGGCACTGAAGAACCTTGAGAAAAGCCTTGGCCTGACCCTGTTCGAACGCCGCGGGCGCAGGCTGGTTCCAGTGCCCGAGGCGCATTACCTGCTGGCCGAAACCACCGGCATTCTCGAACGGCTATCGACCATTTCCAGCACGATGGAAGGTTTGATCAAGGGAATCTCCGGCAGCCTGAACATCGCCACCATGCCGGGCCCCTCGGCCTTTCTGTTTCCGCGTTTCATCAGCGGATCGGTTGGCGAAAACCCCGAGGTCCGTATCACCTTGTCGACGCGCAGTTCGCCTCAGATCATGGAGCTTGCGGGCAGTCAGAATATCGATTTCGGATTTGCCGATTTCGAACATCCCACCGGCAAGGAACCTCAGTTTTCAGCCGAGATCATCAGTGCGGATTGCTTTTGCGCCATCGGTCGGGACCATGAATTGGCATCCCGCGCGTTCATCACGATCGCTGATCTGGACGGGGTCCCGATGGGCGGTCTGCATGCCACCCATCCATTCCAACGCAAGGTCCGGCAGGAATTCCAGAACGCCCCGGCGACATATAACCCCACCGTCACCTGCCAGTATTTCCTGCCGCTGATCCCGTTCATCAGTTCCGGTCAGTGCTGTTCCATCGTTGACCCGCTGACCGTCGCGACCGAGCGCGAGATGAACTTGTCCGATGGCAAAATCCTATTCGTGCCGTTTCAGGCCCCCCTGCGCTATGAATATGCCATCCTGACGCCCACGCACCGACCGCCGTCTCAGTTGTCGCTGAGAATTCAGGCGGGCTGGAAGGCCGAGGTCTTGCTGAAGCTGAACGAGGTGAAAGCCAACCCCCGGACCGAGGCCTAGGGTCGCGCGATCAGGTTTCGACCAGATCGTAATGCCGGATGATGCGCGACTCGACCAGTTCCGCCTCAGCCGGATCGATATGCGGCGTCGTGTAATCCTCGCCCACAAAGGCCTTGAGCGCCTCAAGATCGCGCCAGACCATGACAAAACTGAACTCGCGCGGGGTCTCCTGCCGGGCCGCGCCGGGCAGGACCGAGACAACCCCGTCCGTCTGGGTCATCAAGGGAATTGCCGTTTCGTGAAAGAACTTCGCAAATTCGGCTTCCTTGCCGGGGCGGGTGACGACCTGAAAAATCCGCATAATCATACCGATACCTCCCAAGTTGGAGTTTCCTGGCGTATGCGATGCCTCGGTCGTTTCGAAAACCTATACCACATCAGGGCCCGGTTGTCGCCCAAGAGCGCGGGGTCAAAGGATGGGGAGCGGCCCCCGCGTCTTGGTTTGGCGCAGCACGAAATTGCTGCGGGTGTCGCGGACCAGCCCGGATTTCAGCAGGCGCTGCATGATGAACATCTCAAGATCTTCCGGCGTTTTTGCATAGACCTTGAGGATAAAGTCGTGATCCCCGGTGATCGACGCGCATTCGACAATCTGCGGCTCGGTCTCGACCAGACGCAGGAAGTCGGCGATGCTGTCCTCCTGATGGTCCCGTAGCGCGACATGCACATAGGCGATGGCGTTCAGACCCACCGCCTTGGCCGCCACCTGCGCGCGGTAGCCCGAGACAACGCCCGAGGCCTCAAGATCGCGCACCCGCCGCCAGCATTGCGAGGCCGACAGGCCGGTTTTTTCGGCCAAATCCTGCATCGACAGGCGGCCGCTGATCTGCAATTCGCGCAGGATCGAAATATCGGCGGGTTGAAGCATATGTTTCGCTTTTTTGATGAAACCTAAATGAATTCGTCAAAATAGACCAAATTTTCCCGGAATCAAAACAAATTCCACCGCATCCGAGCAGCTATCCTGTTGGAAAGCAGGAGGAGACCTATGCCCAAATCGACCAAATACGTTGCTAAAGTGGCCGATGCACGGGGTCACATCGACTATACCGCCGATGAAGACCGCGTCTGGGCCGATCTTTACGCTGCGCAGGAAGACAATGTGCAGCGCTACATGGCGCGGGAATACACCGACGGATTGGCACGTCTGGACTTGCCCAAGACAAAGGTGCCGTCCTGCGCAGATATCTCCGAGCGCCTGCTGGACCTGACCGGCTGGCGCGTACAGCCGGTGCCCGCGCTGATCGGGTTCAAGACCTTCTTCGGCATGCTGGCGGACCGGGTGTTTCCGGCGGCGTCTTTCATCCGCTCGCGCGAGGATTTCGACTACATCGAAGAGCCCGATATCTTTCATGAGATTTTTGGGCACACGCCGCTGTTGAGCGATCCGCGATTTGCCGCGTTCAGCCATGCCATCGGGCAGGCAGGGGTTCAGGCGGATGTGGGGGATTATGCCTGGCTGATCCGGCTGTATTGGTTCTCGATCGAATTCGGGCTGCGCCGTCAGGATGGTCAGATCAAGGCGCTGGGCTCCGGGTTAGCCTCGTCTCCGACCGAGCTTGTTTATGCTGTCACCAGCGACATTCCCGACCGGGACCCGTTCGATATCCTGACCATTCTGCGCACGCCTTACCGGATCGACATGCATCAGATGGGGTATTTCGTCCTCGACGACCCCGAAGACCTGTTTGCCGCTGCCGAACGCGATCTGCTTGCGGATGTGCGACAGGCCCGCGCGATGGGGTTGTTGCCCAACAAGTTTCCCGAGAAAGCCACCGCCGCTGAGTAACGGTTGAATACCACGTCAGACCGCAAGGTTTTTGTACATACAGGTGGTCGGCTCCAGCCTTTCTTCGAACGGGTTGCGGCAGTAATTCGGGATTTCCCCGGCGATCTGGAACCCAAGGCTCTGGTACAGGATGCGCGAGGGATCGCTGCTGCGGGTGTCCAGAACCAGAACCGAGCGCCCCAGTTCCGACGCGCGGTCGGTGAGGGCAGCCATCAAAGCCCGCCCAAATCCGCGCCGCCGGGCCTGCGGATGGACCAGTAGCTTGGCTACGTCCGCCCGGTGCGGCTGGTTCGGCATTGCGG
This sequence comes from Ruegeria sp. F11, assembly GCF_056533855.1. Lineage (NCBI taxonomy): Bacteria > Pseudomonadati > Pseudomonadota > Alphaproteobacteria > Rhodobacterales > Roseobacteraceae > Ruegeria > Ruegeria sp. F11. Next base: position 40,439 of record NZ_JBQFOW010000018.1, read on the forward strand.
CTGGGATCAGCTGGACGGTGCCCTGAATGCGCCCTGCGTCATAGATGACAAACAGGTCCAGCGCGCCTGTGGCAAGGTCGGGTCGGACCCGGGTCTGCCAATAGGCGCGGGCATCGTCGTGCGAAAACGGCAGGATGAAGCCAATGCTCGCGCCGGTGTGGACGCAGGCGTGCAGAATCTCGGTCAGGTCTTCCAGCGCCCCGTCAAAATAGGCGTCGGTCAGCCGGGTGATCATACCAGCACCAGAATGTAGCGGGCACCACGCGCGGGACCGGTTTCGAAGCGGGTCGGACCTGACAGGTGATAGCGCAGGCAATCCCCACCGTTCAGAACGTGCGCGGTGCCATCGACCGTCAGCGTCAACGCGCCGTCGAGGACGATCAGGTGATGTTCCTGCCCCGGCTTGGGCGGCGTATCATAGGTGATCACCGTGTCGCGGGGCAGGTGGCATTCCAGGACCTCTGCGTTCAGTCCGGGGGCAGGGGGCGACACGGCGCGGCGGGTGAACCCGGTCTCGGGGTCGCGCCATTCGGGCTGACGTTCAAAGGGGACTTTGGGATCGAAACTGTCTTCGACCATCATCAACAGGCGCGACATCGGCAGGCCGTAAGCGGCGCACAATCGGCCAAGGCTTTCGGCGGTCGGGCTTACATCGCCCTTCTCCATCCGCGACAGCGTGGCGCGGCTGATGCCACTGTGGTCGGTGAGTTGGTCCAGTGACCAGCCACGCCCCTGACGGAGTTCTTTCAGGCGAGTGGCGAGGCGGTCAGAGAGGGTATCCAGCATAGATCGAATCCGGGAAAATTTTCCAATTATGAAAATATTATCCTGAAAATGATAAAACTGTGCAACGAAAAAGGGGTGCGAACCCGCGTCGCACCCCAGAACTGCTCGATACTTAGGCAGGATTACTTCCAGCCAACCTCGTTGAAGATCCTCTGTGCCTCGGGGATGTTCTTGGCCACCTCGGACAGGTTGATCTCATCCGCTTTGAAATCGCCCAAGGCCTTCACCGACTCGGCGAGTTCAACGCCTTGGACGGCGGGGAATTCGTCATTCCCGGCCGAGAAATACTGCTGCGCCTGATCGCTGGCGAGGTATTCCAGGAACAGAACCGCGTTGTCCTTGTTCGGCGCATGCGCTGCGACGCCGCCACCGGACAGGTTCATATGCGCGCCATAGCTGTCCTGGTTGGGGAATACCCAGCCGATCATGTCGCGGTCCGCCGACAGGCCTTTGACGTCTTTGCGGATCGAACGGGCAAAGTAATAGGTGTTCGACACGGCGATGTCGCATTCCCCAGAAACAATGCCGCGCAGTTGGTCGGTGTCGCCGCCCTGCGGGTCACGGGCCATGTTGGCGACGATGCCTTCGGCCCAACCTTTGGCCGCATCAGCACCTTCATGGGTGATGATCGAGGCCAGCAGGGTCTGGTTGTAGACATTGCTGGACGAGCGGATGCAGACCAGCCCCTGATACTCGGGCTTGGCCAGATCGGCATAGGTGGCGGGTGGGTTGGCGACCTTGTCCTTGTTGTAGAAGATGATCCGTCCGCGCTGCGAGAAGCCGAACCATTCGTTGTCGCTGTCCTGCAGGTTGGCCGGAACGCGCTCTTCCAGAACGGCGCTGTCGATGGATTGCAGGATACCGGCCTCTTTGGCGCGGGCCAGACGCGAGGTGTCTACGGTCAGCATCACATCCGCTGGGGAGTTCGCACCCTCGGCCTCCATGCGGGCGATCAGCTCATCGGCTTTGCCTTCGATCCGGTTGATCTTGATGCCCGTGGCTTCTTCAAAGTCCGAATACAGACGCTCGTCGGTGTCGTAGTGGCGTGAGGAATACAGGTTCAGTTCACCCTCGGCGGAGGCCGAGGTGGCTATCAGCGCCGTCAGGGCGGCGGCAACGCAGGTGGAGGATTTCAGCATCTTTTGGTCCCAACATTGAAATGTGTGGCGGGTAATAACCCGACTGATTTGGTCAATTAAACGATTCCCTAGAGGATGCAAGGATTTCCGACAAATTTAGTTGGTCAAATGGTCACTGTTGCGCCGAAAAGCGGTTTCTTGAAAAGAAACCGTCCCTGAAACTTTCAAAGTTTCAGGCGGGACAGCTTGATGGTCAGTGCTTAACTTATCCCTTCCGCCAACAAAAAAACCGCACCCGAAGGCGCGGTTCTTTCAATTCGGTTTGTGCAGTTCTCAGCCCTGACGTGCTTTGAACTTGCGCTGCGTCTTGTTGATCACGTAGACGCGGCCTTTGCGACGCACAATCCGGCAATCACGATGCCGGTTCTTGAGCGAGCGGAGCGAGTTCTTGACCTTCATTGGTCTGTCTCCAATCTGCGGCGCCTTCATCAAAGACGTGGCCAGCGCCTGGGTTAGCGGGTGCCCCGGAAAGCCCGGAACAGTGAAACGATGGTGGGCGGTACAAGGATCGAACTTGTGACCCCTTCGATGTCAACGAAGTGCTCTACCGCTGAGCTAACCGCCCACGAACCTTTGCGTGCCCTGCCCCATAACGAAATGGGGCGCGGATACCCGCGCCGGTAGCGGGGTCTATAAAAGGAGTCGCAAAGGGGTTCAAGGGGTTTGGAAGAACTATTTTCCGGTCTATGTTAGCTGCGAAGACGGAGTGATCATGCAGAACGCAGCCTACACACTGGATATGCCCGCCAAACGCACATCCTGCGCGGTTTTTTCCTCGCCGCACAGCGGGCGCGACTATCCTGAGGCCTTTCTGAAGCGCTCGGTGCTGAACCCGAGTATGATTCGATCCTCGGAAGATGCGTTTGTCGATCAGCTTTTTGCGTCTGCGGCCGACTGTGGCGCACCGCTGATCAAGGCCGCCATGCCGCGCGCATACCTGGACCTCAACCGCAGCGCCGATGAGCTTGACCCGGTGCTGATCAGCGGTGCGCGCAGGCATGGACATAACCCGCGCGTCGCCTCGGGGTTGGGGGTGATTCCGCGCGTCGTTGCCAACGGGCGCGCGATCTATCGCGGTAAGCTGACGATGGACGAGGCGCGCTTGCGCATCGACACCTATTGGCGGCCCTACCACGCGCGCCTGAAAACGCTGCTGGCAGAATCCCATGAGAAATTCGGACAGGCAATTCTGGTCGATTGCCATTCGATGCCGCACGAGGCCGTTGCGATGGCCAGCGCCGCGCATAGTAAACGGCCCGAGATCGTGCTGGGCGACCGGTTCGGCGCGTCCGCTTCGGCCGAGATTGTCGAGCGGATCGAAGCAGCCTTTGCCTCGGCGGGTCTGACGGTGGCGCGGAATGCGCCCTTTGCCGGGGCCTATGTCACGCAGACCTATGGGCGTCCGGGGCGGCACCAGCATGCGGTGCAGATCGAGATTGATCGGGCCTTGTACATGGATGAGGAAAAGATCACGCCGAATGCCAATTTCATGGCGTTTTCTAAAGTGCTGCGGCAGGTGATCGCCGAGATCGCCAGTATCGGCGCGCAGTCTCAGCGTCTGGCTGCTGAATAAGCCCTAGCGCAAAGCCCGCCCTTTCACGATGGCATCGGTGCCGAATTTCTTGCGAATCTCGTCCGTCGCCCGCTCGGCCTGAGACCGGCGCGCTGCGCCCGGGTCCAGCAGATCGCCCGAGATATCGGCCTGATCCTCGGGGCAGAGATCGGACAACCCACAGCCCAGCAGGCGGTAAGGCCCCTGATCACCGACCTGATCGAACAACGCGCGTGCGGTCCGGTAAATCCGGTCGGCAATCTGGGTTGCATCGCGCAGGGATACCCGCCGTGTTAGTATCTTGTGGTTGGCCTTCTTTAGCTTCAGCGTGACCACCCGCCCGGCCAGTCCCTTGGCCTTGGCCCGGTCCGAGACCTTCAGGGCCATGCGCCACAGGTGCCCGTCCAGAATCTCGATGCTCGAGGTGTCTTCGAAAAACGTCATCTCATTGCTGATCGATTTCATCGGCTCATGGGCCGACACACGGCGTTTGTCCTGTCCCCGCGCCAGATGCCACAGGCGATAGCCCATTGATCCGAACCGGGCGGTCAGCGCCTCCTGATCCCAGCGCAGGAGGTCTGAAAATGTGCGGATGCCGGCGCGGTCCAGGGATTCCTGTGCCGCCGGGCCAATGCCCCAGATCAGCCGCACCGGTTTGTCGTGCAGAAACGCGGCGGTTTCGGCCTTGCCGATCACCGAAAACCCGCGCGGTTTGTCGAGGTCCGAGGCGACTTTGGCCAGAAACTTGTTATGGCTCAGGCCGATGGACCCGGTCAGGCCCAGTTCGTCTTTCATACGCTTGACCAGCCGAGCCAGCATCACCGCAGGCGGCGCGCCGTGTAGACGCTGGGTGCCCGACAGGTCCATGAACGCCTCGTCCAGGGATAGGGGTTCAACGTCCGGGGTCAGTTCATCCATCATCGCGCGGATTTCACGCGAGACCCCGGCATAGACCGACATGCGCGGTTTGATCACCACCGCCTCGGGGCACAAGGCCAGCGCCTTGAACATCGGCATGGCCGAGCGCACGCCCCGGATCCGCGCCACGTAGCAGGCGGTCGACACCACGCCGCGCTTGCCACCGCCGATGATCACCGGCTTATCCGCCAGATCAGGATTGTCGCGCTTTTCCACCGATGCGTAGAACGCGTCGCAATCCATATGTGCGATGGTCAGATCAAACAGTTCGGGATGAGATTTGACACGCGGGCTGCCGCAAGAGGGGCAGCGCCGTTCATCGTTGAGCGAAGTCAGGCAATCTCGGCACAGACCGGGCATTTGCGTCCACATGCGCAGGGTTCGGGAAGCTTCTTATAGCACCCTTTGCGGATGATCACAGGCCCGTCAGGAGTGCGGGGTTTTCCAAAAGAAGACCCCCCGCGACTGGCGGGGGGAGGTAACGAACCTCAGGAAGAGACGGTTCGTTGGGGAGTGTCTCATCCCTAGAATCGCGCAAATTGCGTTCACGCGATAGTTTGAACACAGCCCATACCTAACGCGCGTTTTGGATGTGTGTTTTCAGGCACAGGGGCAATTTGGCGCGGCGGATGCAAAAATTGACCTTACGTCAACGGGTTGTCGCTCGTTTTAGGGGCAAAATCAGGCTGATTCCCCTGCGCTGTTTAGTGGCGTGTCAAAGAATTTAACTCGTTCAGAACAGCCTCGGCGGCGGCTTTGGGGTCGTCCGCCTGATAAATCGGACGGCCCACGACGATATGATCGGCCCCGTCTCCTATGGCGCTGGCCGGGGTGGCGACGCGTTTCTGATCGCCCAAGGCCGCGCCCGCCGGGCGCACGCCGGGGGTGACGATCAGACGACCTTCGGCCTGGGGCAGGGCGCGGATCAGCGCGGCCTCTTGCGGGCTGGCGATGACGCCATCGGCCCCGGCCTCCAGCGCCATTGCCGCACGTTCTACCACCAGCTCCTGCACGTCGCCCGCTTTCAGCAGGCTGGCATCCAGATCGTCGCGGTTCAGCGAGGTCAGGATGGTCACCGCCAGAATTTTCAGGTCCTTGCCCGCAGCCCCTTCCTTGGCCGCGCGCACCACATGCGGATCGCCATGCACGGTCAGGAAATCCAGATCGAACTGCGCCAACCCGCGCACGGCGTTTTCCACCGTGTTGCCGATGTCGAACAGCTTCATGTCCAGAAAGATGCGCTTGCCGTGATCATGTTTCAGCTCATTGGCCAGCGCCAGCCCGCCGCCGGTCAGCATCCCCAGTCCGATCTTGTAGAAGGATACGGCATCCCCCAGCCGTTCGGCCATGGCCAGCCCCTGCAGGGCGTTCGGAACATCGAGGGCTACGATCAGGCGGTCATCGGACATGGGGTGGGCTCCTGCTTTTTGGCAAACGTCTGCGTCCTAGCGGGTTCGGGGCGGTCTGTCCATCAGCGGACCTCGTTGAACAGCACCACGCGGTGGATTTTTCTGTGCTATCCTGCATCCCAATTCCGGCGAGCGATTTGAAAAAGGGACAGGATATGAAACGACTGGTTGCACTTGGGCTGCTTGTGGCTGTGGCGGCCTGTGATGAGACCGCGCAAAACGGCGCATCCGACAGTGGGGTGGCCCCACCCCCAACCAACGATGATTTGCTGCTGGTCGGTGGCTACCGGGCTGAGGAGGATTGGTGTCAGCTGACCGGCGAAACGGCCTTTGCCGGCGAGTTTCTGGACCACACTGCCGATCTCGTTTCATGCCCGACGGGCAGCGCTGCGGCGCAGTCGCTGGTGGACGACCTCGGTGCAATTCAGGTGGCAGAGACCGGCGGTTACACCGTCTACACGATCCAGCGCGAATAAGCGCTGTTTCTGCGCCATAGCCTCTTGAACCCAGTCAGAAATTTCCCAGATTGAATGTGAGGCTTCGACCGACATGTGCTGCCTGGCGGGCATGTCAACACGGGGCGCTTGGAAAAGGAGAATGCTATGGACTTGAACAAGTTCACCGAGCGGGCACGAGGTTTCGTGCAGGCGGCGCAGACCATTGCGCTGCGCGAAGGGCACCAGCGGCTGGAGCCCACACATATACTCAAGGCATTGATGGATGACGATCAGGGGTTGGCCAGCAACCTGATCACCCGCGCGGGCGGCGCGCCGAACCGCGTGGTCGAGGCGCTGGATGCCGCGATGGGCAAGATCCCCAAGGTCAGCGGCGATGCCAGCCAGATCTACATGGACGGCCAGACCGCCAAAGTGCTGGACGAGGCCGCCAAGATCGCCACCAAGGCAGGCGACAGCTTTGTGCCGGTCGAACGGGTGCTGATGGCGCTGTGCATGGTCAAATCCAAAGCCAAGGACGCTTTGGAGGCCGGTGCGGTATCCGCGCAGAAACTGAACGAGGCGATCAACGACATCCGCAAGGGCCGCACCGCTGACACCGCCTCGGCGGAGGAAGGCTATGACGCGCTGAAGAAATACGCGCGCGACCTGACCGAGGCTGCGGCTGAGGGCAAGATCGATCCGATCATTGGGCGCGATGAGGAAATCCGCCGCTCGATGCAGGTTCTGTCGCGTCGGACCAAAAATAACCCGGTCCTGATCGGGGAACCCGGCGTCGGTAAGACCGCGATTGCCGAGGGCATGGCCCTGCGCATCGTGAACGGCGACGTGCCGGAATCGCTGAAAGACAAAAAGCTGCTGGCGCTCGACATGGGCGCGCTGATCGCAGGTGCGAAATACCGTGGTGAGTTCGAAGAACGCCTCAAGGCCGTTCTGACCGAAGTGACCGAAGCCGCCGGGGAAATCATCCTGTTCATCGACGAGATGCACACGCTGGTCGGCGCGGGCAAATCCGACGGCGCGATGGATGCCGCCAACCTGATCAAGCCCGCGCTTGCCCGGGGTGAGCTGCATTGCATCGGCGCGACCACGCTGGATGAATACCGCAAATACGTGGAAAAAGACGCGGCGCTTGCGCGCCGGTTCCAGCCCGTTGTGGTGGCTGAACCCACAGTCGAGGACACGATCAGCATCCTGCGCGGCATCAAGGAAAAATACGAGCTGCACCACGGTGTGCGCATCTCGGATTCGGCGCTGGTTTCGGCGGCGACCCTGTCGCATCGCTATATCACCGACCGGTTCCTGCCCGACAAAGCCATCGATTTGGTCGATGAGGCCGCCTCGCGTCTGCGGATGGAGGTGGACTCCAAGCCCGAGGAACTCGATCAGCTGGACCGCCAGATCCTGCAGATGCAGATCGAGGAAGAGGCGCTGAAGCTCGAGGATGACGCGGCCTCGAAGGACCGTCTGGACACCTTGCAAAAGGACCTCGCCGACCTGCAGGAGCAATCCGCCGAGATGACCGCCCAATGGCAGGCCGAACGCGATAAACTCGCGGGCGCGCGTGATCTGAAAGCACAGCTCGACAAAGCGCGGGCTGATCTGGAAATCGCCAAGCGCGAAGGCAACCTCGCCAAAGCGGGGGAGCTGTCTTATGGCGTCATCCCCGAGCTTGAGAAGAAGCTGACCGAGGCCGAAAACGCCGAAAGCAACGCCATGATGGCCGAGGAAACGGTGCGCCCGGAACAGATCGCCAGCGTTGTCGAACGCTGGACCGGCATCCCGACCTCGAAAATGCTGGAAGGTGAGCGCGAGAAGCTGCTGCGGATGGAAGACGATCTGCATTCCCGCGTCATCGGTCAGGATGCGGCGGTCACCGCCGTGGCCAACGCCGTGCGCCGTGCGCGTGCGGGTCTAAACGATGAGAACCGTCCGCTGGGCTCGTTCCTGTTCCTCGGGCCGACCGGTGTGGGGAAAACCGAACTGACCAAGGCCGTGGCGAACTTCCTGTTCGACGACGACAACGCGATGGTGCGCATCGATATGTCCGAGTTCATGGAAAAACACGCGGTTGCCCGTCTGATCGGGGCCCCTCCGGGCTATGTCGGCTATGACGAAGGCGGTGTGCTGACCGAGGCCGTGCGGCGCAGGCCCTATCAGGTCGTGCTGTTTGACGAGGTCGAAAAGGCGCACCCGGATGTGTTCAACGTGCTGTTGCAGGTTCTCGACGATGGCGTACTGACCGATGGTCAGGGCCGCACGGTGGACTTCAAGCAGACGCTGATCATCCTGACGTCGAACCTTGGCTCTCAGGCGCTCAGCCAACTGCCCGAAGGGGCCGACAGCGCGCAGGCGCGGCGGGATGTGATGGATGCGGTCCGGGCGCATTTCCGGCCCGAATTCCTGAACCGTCTGGATGAGACCATCATCTTTGACCGCCTCAAGCGGGCCGATATGGATGGCATCGTCGATATCCAGATGGCGCGTCTGCAGAAACGTCTGGCCACCCGCAAGATCGAGCTTGCGCTGGATGATGGCGCCAAGGAATGGCTGGCCAATGAAGGCTACGATCCGGTCTTTGGGGCCCGTCCGCTGAAACGCGTGATCCAGCGCGCCCTGCAGAACCCTCTGGCCGAGGCGCTGCTGGGGGGTGAGATCAAGGATGGCGAGACCGTTCCCGTCACCGCCGGGGCCGAGGGGCTGATCATCGGCGACCGGCTGGGCACGTCCGACCGCCCCCGCCCGGACGATGCGGTGGTCCATTGATCAATCAAACAGAAAAGACCCGCCACACCGGCGGGTCTTTTCGTTCAGAGCGGTCTAGTCCCGACGCTGCGCCACGATGCCCCGACTGGTCCGCGACGGCGGGCCTGCAGGAAAGGAGTACGTGCTGGTGCAGTTGAAACCCGCTTGCTTCAACAGGGCCAGAATTTCCGACCTGCCAAAGGTGCGATGACGCCATTGCAGCCAGATGATCGCGTTGCACCAATGCGGTTTTGACACCACAAGATACAGGCGGCCACCGGGGCGCAGAAGATCGCGAATCTGTTCAAGCGCTTGCAAAGGGTCCGGGCAGTGCTCAATCACATGTGCGGCCAACGCCACATCCGCGGGTTCCAGATCAACCTCGCCCAGCAGACCTTCCACGATGCTCGATTCCACGCCTCGTGCTCGCAAAGCGCTCTGACCATGCGCTAGCATGGCCGAGCTTGGGTCGAGCAATGTCATCTCGGCTAGTGGCCCGTGAATGGCGACCCAGGCCTCGGCAAAAGACGCGGTTCCGGCCCCGATATCCACCACGCGATCGTGTAAATCAGGCGCGCGCCGCCCTGCTGAAAGAAACCCGAGATACGCATCATAATAACCAAGCATGCGCATCTTATCCCGCCACTTTGGCGCGGCAGTGTCATAGCGGAGCGTGGTGCCAGAGGTCGGCTGGGCCATTGGACGTTCTCGGCGTCAAAGGATCACCGTTTTGGTAGCAGGAAATCGAACCCGGGGTCCAACATTCGCGGCCCGCCAGACAGGCGGGCCAGTGTTTCACACCCTAAATCAGGGCAAATATCCGCGCCGGGCCGCCGGTGCCTCCTTTATGCTTGGGTGCCCCGATCACCAACGTGGCACCCGAGGCTGGCACGCGATCCAGATTGGCCAGACACTCGATCCCGAAGCGACCCGAGGGCAGCCAGGCATAGTGGGTTGCGAAATCGGCGGACATGCCATGATCCAGAGACAGCGTATCGACGGCAATCGACCGTGCGCCGGTTTCTTCCATCAGCATTTGTGCTGCTTCCACATGGAAGCCGGGGTAATGCTGGGCCTCGCCGTCGAAGTTACGGAATCCGTCTGTCGCCGTTTTGCCGCCCCAGCCCGAGTGCATCGCCACGCAAGCCCCGTCGGGAATGTCGCCATTGGCTGCGATCCACGCCTTCAGGTCATCCGGCGTAACGCGTGTGTCGGCGTCTTCGGCAGCGCGGGCAGCGATATCCACCACGCATAAAGGCGCGATCAGATCGGTGACCGGGATTTCATCCACCGAGGTGCCATCCGCCGAGAAATGCAGAGGCGCATCGATATGCGTGCCGGTATGTTCGTTGATCGACAGGCTGAACAGGTTGAAGCCATGATCCCCAAAGTTGAAAACCTGCTCTGCCGAGATGCCCGGATCGCCGCCCCAAGTTGGGAAATCGGGGCTGAGCGTGTGTGTCATATCCTCAACCCCGCCATGCCCTGCCGCCAGCGCGGCAGGCGCGGACGCACTTGTTGCAGCCGCCGCAAGACCCGAGGCTGCCGTCACTTTGAAGAAGTTTCGCCGCGACAGCATTTTGTCTTTGACCGCATTCATAACGCAAATATCACACATTCGTCTTCTCCCACTGAGGTTGTTCAACAGTCCGGATGGATCGGGCTACCTTTTCATTATTGTTTTGTTTGCGAGCAAGACTGCACGTTTGGCACACGCCTTGTAAAGATTGCGGCCATCACGGTCGTTCCATCCGGCCATACGTTACAATCCCGTCTCTCAATCGTTACGCCTGTTTCCTTTGCTCTGTGCTATCAGCGGCCTACCTCGTAGCTGAGGTGCATAAATACGGAGACTTACATGGCGCATCGCTGGACCAACACTTTGACACATGCCGACGTCACCCCGAGGGCGGCGTTTCTGAGCCGGCGGCAGGTAATGGCCGGGCTGGCAGGCGTTGGGTTGGCGACCTTGCCAAAGCCGTCACGGGCGCAGGATGCGTTGGAGCCCAATACGTGGGAAGAAATCACGTCCTACAACAACTACTATGAATTCGGCACACGCAAGGACGATCCGGCGAAATATGCCCATACGCTGGTGACCGAGCCGTGGAGCATCAAGATCGACGGCCTGGTCGACCGCCCCGGTGACTACGAGTTTGCGGATGTCATGTCCGAGATGACGGTCGAGGAACGTATCTACCGATTCCGCTGTGTCGAGGCCTGGTCGATGGTGATCCCGTGGAACGGGTTTGAACTGGCTGACTTGCTGAACATGGTTGGCGTGCAGGAAGGTGCGAAATACGTGGCCTTCGAAACGGCGCTGCGCCCGGACGAAATGCCCGGTGTCCGCTTCCCCGTCCTCGAATGGCCCTATCGCGAGGGGTTGCGGCTGGACGAGGCCATGCATCCGCTGACGATTATGGCCACGGGGATTTACGACCGCCCGATTCCGAACCAGAATGGCGCGCCGCTGCGTCTGGTCGTGCCATGGAAATACGGTTTCAAATCTATCAAGTCGATTGTCCGCATCACCCTGACCGAAGATGAGCCGCCGACAAGTTGGAACATGTCGAACCCACGTGAATACGGTTTCTATAGTAATGTGAATCCGTACGTGGATCATCCGCGCTGGTCGCAGGCCACCGAACGCCGCATCGGTGGGGGGCTGTTTGCCAAACGCGAGCCGACGCTGATGTTCAATGGGTATGAGGAAGACGTCGCAGGCCTTTATGAAGGAATGGATCTGGAAAAGAACTACTAAGACCATGCACGCAGTGAATCAGATCTTCTGCCGGATACCGGTATGGGCCATCTATTTGGTTGGGGTGCTGCCGGTGCCTTGGCTGTTTTATCTGGCCCAGACCGGCGGGCTTGGGGTCGAACCCATCGAGGCTTTGGAACATGAACTAGGCGAGCTTGCCCTTCAATTGCTGATCCTGGGACTGGCGGTGTCCCCTCTGCGGCAATATTTCGGGCTGAACCTGATGAAGTTCCGCCGCGCCATTGGGGTACTGGCGTTCCTCTATGTTGCGCTGCATCTGCTGGTCTGGCTGGTGCTGGATGTTCAGGTGCTCAGTCAGATCTGGGCGGATATCCTCAAGCGCCCCTATATTACGGTCGGCATGGCCGGGTTCCTGCTGATGCTGCCTTTGGCTTTGACCTCGAACAACTGGTCGGTGCGAAAGCTGGGCCCGCGTTGGCGCAACCTGCACAAACTGGTCTATGGCGCCGCCCTCCTTGGGGGGCTGCACTACGTGATGCTGGCCAAGGGGTTTCAGATTGAGCCCTTGATATATCTGACTGTGATTGTAGCGCTTCTGATCCTCCGATTGCCCGTGCCGCGTCTGTTCACACGGGTCCGCCGGGTCGATTCCGCCTGAGTCTTCGATGAGTCTGTGGGCAAATGTGTGAATAAGCCGTTTACGGCTGCGATTCTGTGTGTCGGGGTCCGGTTTTGTTGCTCAATAGACGTGATCACCGTTGATTAAATATTTGATAATAAGCACCAAAAAGTGAAACACAGGAAATTATCGCCTTTTTGTAATTTTCTGCTTGCGGCGGTTGTTTGTAGACCTTAGAACCCCCTTCACCGGCGCTGCTGAGGCGTTGTTGACGGGTCGGAGAGACGGCTGAGACACATCGGAGAGACGGTGGCATCTGAGGGAATGTGTTGGGCGGTGGCGCTGAGTGATTGGCGTTATGGTCTGATTTTGGGTCTTGGGTGTTTTGTTCTTTGACATTGATGGATAACTGAAGAGATATGTGGGCGGTTTGGTTCGTTTCGACGGATTGGATGTCTGTATATCGCGCTGGTAGGGATGAATGTCCCGATGACCAGTGTCAGCTTCACTGTTTGAGTGGTTCACCGGTTTCTGATGAAACCAGTGTACATCAAACAGATGACTTTTAGTTGTACTCTCGGCTAGCCGGCTGAGGGTGTACTGCTTACTCGTGCTCAAGTAGCCGAATAGGCGGTAGCACAACTAAAGATGTGCAGAGGTTCGAACGTCAAGGATAGCGCAGCAATGTGCTTTCAACTTGAGAGTTTGATCCTGGCTCAGAACGAACGCTGGCGGCAGGCCTAACACATGCAAGTCGAGCGCGCCTTTCGGGGTGAGCGGC
>NZ_JBQFOW010000019.1:0-49877 GCF_056533855.1 Ruegeria sp. F11
CCTGACACGACCGCCATCAACCCGACGCCCGGCGCTTCAAAACCCGTCACGCTGCGCGTGATCTTCATCCTGAACGCGCTGAAAATTCTGCTGGCCTTTGGCTTCTTCGCCGCCTTCAAATTCTACGGGCTGCAGGTCGGAGAGCTGGCTGGCCCGCAAGCCGCCAACCTGATGCTCTATACGATGCTGGGCTATATGCTGACCTTTGCCTGCATCGTCGCGTCGATCCTAAAGCGCAGCATGATCGGTATCCGCGCCGCGATTGCCGTTGATTTTCTGGTCTCGATCCCGGCGACCGCAGTCATCGGCTTTATCATCGCGATCATCAGCATGGGCCTGACCTTCACCGCCCCTGTCCGCGCCTATTTCGCGTATCATGGTTAAGATCAGCCTCCGGCCCGCATGGTATGATGAGGCGCTGGGATTAATCGAAGAGACTCGCAACGCAGAAAGGGCGGCCCAATGAGTACCGAACAGGGGATTTCACCCGACTTCCCGTTTGACTCGAAATATGTCGAGGTGAACGGGCAGCGCATCCACTATGTCGATGAAGGCGAGGGCGCACCGGTTCTGTTTCTGCACGGCAATCCGACCTCATGCTATCTGTGGCGCAACATCATCCCCTATGCCGCGCGGCAGGGTCGCGCCATTGCGATGGACCTGATCGGCATGGGCAAATCGGACAAGCCGGACATCCCCTATCGTTTCGTCGATCACGTCCCCTTCGTGGACGGCTTTATCCAGGCGCTGGGGCTGCGGAACGTGACGCTCGTCATCCATGACTGGGGCTCGGCGTTGGGGTTTCACTATGCCCACCGCAACCCTGAGAACATCCGCGGCATCGCGTTCATGGAGGGCATCATCCGCCCGATGAGCTGGGCCAGGTTCCTGCCCGACTTCCGTACCGGGTTTCGCATGATGCGGACGCCGGGTCTGGGGTGGCTGATGATCTCGGGCCTGAACATGTTCGTCGAGAAGATCCTGCCAAGCGCCATTCTGCGCGACCTGACCCCGGCAGAGATGGACCACTACCGCGCGCCCTACCCCACCGCGCGCAGCCGCAAGCCGCTTCGGGTCTGGCCCTGCGAGATTCCGATCGACGGAACGCCAGCGGATGTTCATGACATCGTCACTGGCTACAGCCGCTGGCTGGGTGAAACCCAAACCCCGATGCTGATGTTCCACGCCACGCCCGGAGGCACCATCGGGCCAAAAGAGGTCAATTGGTGCCGCCAAACCATCCAGAATCTCGACGTGGTGGATATCGGCAAAGGCATCCATTTCCTGCAGGAAGATAACCCCCATCTGATCGGAGAAAAGCTGGAGGACTGGCTGACGCGACTGCCCGCGTGACCCTGTCCTGTCATGTTTAGCGGCTGAACCGTATACATAAATCGGATTTCCTGATTTTATGCTTTGACGATCGCCCAACGCGTTCAAAGGCCAAGCACCGGAGGGAAAACCTGTTGAATCTGACGATCTCCATACCCTTGATTCTGGCGGCTGTCCTGCCCGCCTTTCTGGACCGGTGCTCTGGCCCCGATACCAGCGTCGCCTTGGGCGTATTGGCGCGCGACCGGGTGGCTCTGACCGCGACGGCCAGCGAAATCGTCGTCGATTTGCCGGTGGCCGAGGGCGCTGTTGTCAAGGCAGGCGACACGCTGGTTCAGCTTGACCCCACCCTGCAAAGCGCAAAGCTGGCCCTGGCGCAGGCTGAACTGGAAAAGGCGCAGGCCACGCTACTGAAACTGCAGGTGGGCCCGCGCGAGGAAGAGATTGCGATTGCCGAGGCCAAGGTTGCAGGCGCTGTTGCGCGTCTTGCCGATGCCGAGGCCATCTATGACCGAAACGCCAGATTGGTCGAAAACTCGGTCGTGACCGAGGCGCAAGTGGCAAATGATCTGGCCCTGCGCGATTCCGCGCGCGCTGAACTGGCCAGCGCTCAGGAGTCCTTGAAAGAGCTACAAAACGGCACACGCCCCGAAGACCTTGCGGTTGCCGAGGCCAATGTGCGGGCGGCAGAAGCCTCGGTCGCCGCCGAACAGACCGTGCTGGACGATTTGACGGTCACGGCCACCCGCGACGGCGTGTTGGATTCCCTGCCGTGGAATTTGGGCGAACGCGTGACATCCGGCAGCCCGGTTGCCGTGATGGTCACGGGCCAGACGCCATACGCGCGCGTCTACGTGCCCGAGCCGCATCGCGTCAATCTGAAACCCGGCGACACGCTGGACGTGCGCGTGGACGGGCTGGCCGATCCGCTGGACGGCGTGATCCGCTGGATCAGCGATGACGCCTCGTTCACGCCCTACTACGGGTTGAATCAGGATGACCGGACCCGGCTTGTCTATCTGGCCGAGATTGACCTGCCCACCGCATCCCCGGACCTGCCCGCCGGAGTGCCCGTGCAGGTCCCCATGCCATGAATGATGTCGTCGTCTCGACGAAAGGTCTGACCCGGCGGTTCGGGGACAACACTGCCGTGAACAATCTGGACCTCGAAATCCGAACCGGCCAAATCTACGGCTTTCTCGGCCCCAACGGCTGCGGCAAGACCACGACCATGCGCATGCTGACGGGGTTGCTGACCCCCAGCAGCGGGGCGATCTCGGTTCTGGGTCAATCGATGCCCGAAGCGGCAGAGCCGCTGAAGAATGAGATCGGGTATATGACCCAGATCTTCTCGTATTACCGTGACCTGACCGTGCTGGAAAACCTGAGGTTCGCGGCCGAGATTTACGGCATTCCGGTGAAGTCGGCCAAGGATCGGATTGACGAGTTGCTGCGGACCTACGATCTGACGACGAATGTCCATCAACTCAGCGGCAGCATGAGCGGCGGACAACGACAGAAACTGGCCCTTGCCGCAACCGTCATGCATCGCCCGAAACTGCTGTTTCTGGACGAGCCGACCTCGGCCGTTGATCCCGAAACCCGCCGCACCTTTTGGGAGCAACTGTTCGATCTGGTCGATCAGGGCGCGACGATGATCGTGTCGACCCATTTCATGGACGAGGCCGAGCGCTGTCACCGGCTGGCCATCCTGCAGCACGGGGTGAAAAAGGCCGATGGCTCTCCGCGTCAGTTGATGGACGATCTGCAGGCCGACGTTGTCGAGGTTGAAGGGCCTGACTTGAGAAAGGTGAAACACGCGTTGGACGGTCAGCCCAAGATCCTGTCGACGGCGCAGGTCGGGTCGCGGCTGCGCGTGCTGGTGGACAAATCCGAACCTCAGCCGGTGGATATGCTGCGCGGCCAGCTTGCTGCGTTTGCCGACCTGTCGCTGACCCCGCAGCGACCAAATCTGGAAGACGTGTTCGTCAGTGCCACACGGGGGCCGGAACAGTGATCTCTCCTCGTCGTATCGCCGCTGTGCTGAAGAAAGAACTGCTGCAACTGCGGCGGGACCGGATGACCTTTGCCATGGTCATCATGATCCCGCTGATCCAATTGCTGCTGTTTGGTTATGCGATCAACACCAACCTGCGCCATGTGCCCGTGGCGGTGGTGGATCAGTCCGGAACGGAACTGTCCCGCACATTGGCGCAGATCGTTCAGGCCACGCAGGTCGTTACCGTCACCGAACAGCTGACCACCCCGCAAGAGGCCGAACGCGCGATCACCGAATCCCGCGTGCGCGCCGCGCTGATCATTCCGCCGGATGTCAGCCAGCGCCTTGCCCGCAGCCCGTCGGTCGGGCTGGGCCTGCCCAACGCAACCGACCAGACCAGCAGCCGACCGGTTGCCCATTGGATCGTCGATGGCTCGGACACGATGGTCGCCAGCGCGATCAAGTCCCTGCGCACGATGCCTTTGACAGAACTGCTGAGACAGCCACCAAACCGGCAAGTGCCCACGTTTGAGGTGACGCTTTATTTCAACCCCGAGCAGCGGTCGGCGGTCAATATCGTGCCGGGTCTTGTCGGTGTGATCCTGACCATGACAATGATCCTGTTCACCTCGGCCGCCATCGTCCGCGAACGCGAGCGGGGCAACATGGAGATGCTGATCAACACCCCGATCAAATCGATCGAACTGATGATCGGCAAGATCATCCCCTATATCTTTCTGGGTCTGATACAGGTCGCAATCATCCTCGGCCTCGGGCACGTGCTGTTCGATGTCCCGATAAACGGCGGGCTGGGTACTTTGCTGGTTGTGACGTTGCTGTTCATCATCGCCAGCCTGTCGCTGGGGCTGGTGATTTCCACGCTTGCGCAGAACCAGCTTCAGTCGATGCAGATGACCATCTTTGTCCTGCTGCCCTCGATCCTGATGTCGGGCTTCATGTTCCCCTTCGACGGCATGCCGCAACCGGTCCAGATGATTGCTCAGGTCCTGCCGGCGACCCATTTCATGGACATGATCCGCGGCGTGGTCCTGCGTGACGCGTCGCTGTATGAATTGCGGTGGGAAATCTTATGGATGATCGGGTTTGCCGTTTTCGGATTGTTGGCGGCTACCCTGAGGTTCAAGAAACGGTTGGGGTAAGTGGCGCGGCTTCACACCAAGTGGACAGGGCGAAGCGGCCCCGCGCCCAAAAAGAAATCACTTCTCACCTTGCGAAGGCTCAATGGCGTCGAGTGCTGTTATGATCTGCTCGGCATGGGATGTGTCGGCAAACAGGGTCCGGAACAAAGCGGCCAGAGGGTAGCCCGGCCAGGCTTCGTCCAAAAGCAGAACCGTCGCGCGGGCCTGTTCGAGTTCGCCCAACCGTTGATAGCTGGCGGCAAGATAGCCGATCGAGATCGCGCTGACCGGGTCCCCCAGCCTGATCGCCTCGTTGAACTGGTCCACGGACCCCTGAAAATCCTGCAGGTGATAGCTGGCCGATGCCAATACGCTGCGATAAGGGAACCTTCGGTCGGTGGTGTCGCTGTCCTGCGCGCGGCGGGCCGATGCGATGGCGCGCTCGAAATCGCCGCTGAACAATGCAATCAAAGCGTCGAAATTCGTGACGTGGATATCGTCCGGTGCCAGGCTGGCCGCGCGCGCAGACTGATCGAGCGCCGCGTCGAAATCACGGCTGGCAAAGGACACCATGGCAAGCGCCGAGTGGCTCCACCCCTGGTCCGACGCCAGTTCCAGCGCCGTGTTGGCATGTGATCTGGCGCGGTCCAGCAAAGCGCGCTTTTCGTCACCGGGCGGAGAGGTGATCGCCAGAATGCCCAACGCCTGCGCCGCGCCCGCATAGCCGCCGAAATACGTGTCATCCAACGCAATCGCCCGCTCGAACATACCGCTGACAGCCTGAAGCCGTTCACGATCAAGGGCCGGAAACATCAGCGGGCGCGCTTCGCTCACCAGATTGACCGCCTGCAATTTGGTTGGGTTGGTGGAAAACAGCGCTTCTCGGACAGCTTGTTGCTGTCTGCGGTCTTCGGAGGGCGCTGCGGCGTTTTGGGGGGGTGGCGACGTTCTGAAATAGAACACGCTTCCTGCGACAAGTGCCAGCGCCGCCAAAACTGCGGCGGCCAAATTCCAACGCGGCCGAGGGGGGCGGGTCGGAACCTGGCTCTGTTCAGACTGCAGCACCTCGAACCGGGGCACGTATCCGCCGGGGTCGATGTGGATACGCAGGCACTGATTTTTGCCCGAGTTCGAATAGTAATTGGCCAGTCTTCGGCGCATACGCCCGGCATCGACACGCACGACGGCCATCGGGTCCCCACCCGCGTTCAGTGAAATGCCGTACACATCCTCGGCAATGGACTTGGCGCGAATGTCCCCGGATTGGCCCGCCAACAGCTTTTCGACCACATAGCGCAGAAAGGACTGCAGCCGCTCGGCCCCGTCGAATTCCGGGCTGTCCAGAACGGCCTGCAAGGCCTGCCGAATCTCGGAATCCGGCGGGTCTTTCCGGCGCGGACCGGGGTCTGTTTCAGAATCTGGATGTGGTGACGACATCGCTTTGGCAGCTTTCCGGCGGGCCCTAAACCCCTGATAAATAACGTGTTACGTCGTAACATACGTTAAGATACCTGAATATGTAAGAGGCTTTCAGCGATACTGAACCGGAAAGGAGGGGGAAAATGCCCCGCCACCGGGGCCTTGTCAGGAATTCCCCATCAGGGGTGCGATATGGATGCGTTGTCGATGTTGTTTCCGGATCAGGCAAATGAAATCGGACGCCTGCGCAGCTCGGACACGGTGTTTGCCCAGATCTGTACCGATTACGAGAAACTGGCCGCGCTGCTGCCCTGCGATGCCAGCGCCCCGACCTACCCGGATTTGCACGACAGCCTTCGGGGGCTTGAAAGCGAAATCCGGCTTTATCTGGCGTCAAAGCCGACGCCCTCCGAACTCTGACCACGATACGAAAAGGCGATCTCAATGCTGGCCAATCTTCTGTTTTATGCCGGGCTGATCCTGTCGATGACCATCGGGTTCATGTATTTTCGTGATCTCGGCGATGTCAGCCAGATGGTCCTGAAGGTCAAGCGGAACAACATGATCCGCTTCATCCGCAATGAAAACACCTATCTCGCCGCCGGTCTCGGCGGGTTGGTCTTGCTGCTGATCGGTCACTGGATGGGCGGCGGCCCCGGCTGGCTGTTTTTCCTTGGCGTGCCTGCGGTGACCCTGCTGATCATCTTCCTGTTCGTGTTCCCCTGGGTCTGGGTTCATGTGGGATTGCGCAACCAGCAAAACAGCGCGCGCTATTATCCGATCTCTGAGGCGCGGAATTTCATCAACCCCTCTGCCAGCGTTTTGGTGATCGAAAACAACGGCCATGCACGGGCACATTCGGACGCGCAGCTGATGCGGCCGCATCTGGCCGGGGATGCCCAGGGGCTGGGTGGCGACGACATCGTGATGACCTATTGCGCCATGGCCAATCTGGGCCTGGCCTACAAACCGGTGATCGACGGCAAGCGGCTGGACCTGGAAGTGATGGCCCAGCACGGCAACAACCTGATCCTGCGCGACAACACCACCGGAGAGCCGATCCAGCAGATCTATGGCCATTTCGACAGCGATGCCTCGAAACAATCCGCAATGCAGCCCTGGCCAACCTTCCGGATGAGCTTTCGCGGGTTTCAGAAGGCCTATCCGAATGGCGAGGTTTTTCTGAACAAACCGTCTTCGAACCCGTTGCTCAGACTGTTCGATACGTTCACCGAAACCGTATTCTCCTCGGGCATCGCCAAACAGCATCAAGAGGCCGCGCCGGTGATGGACAACATGAGCCACAGCGATGACCGGTTGCCGAACAAGACCTATGTCTGGGGTGTAACCGTGGGCGACGACGCGGTGTGCTGGACCGATGATTTCATTGCCGAAAACCACGGGCTGATCAACGCCACGGTCGGCGGCCGTGATGTCGTGGTATCTTACGACCCGGCCTATGAAAGCGTCGGCGTCTGGTACAATGACAGCGGCGCGCCCGTTAGGGAAATTGACTTTTTCGGCCATGCAGATTGCGGAACGCTCAGCCGCGTTGAAACCCTGCGATCGGGGATGTTCTGGCATGTCTGGGTCGAGTTCTTTCCCGGCACCGATATCAACCGCAAAACCGATCCCGATCCCGCAACGGAACCGACCCAACAAGGAGCTCCGAAATGAAAAACCTGTCTGGCCTGTCGGCGCTCATGTGTCTTGCGGTTACGTCCGCGACCGCTCAGGAAAGTCCCATCATCCATGATGCCGAGTATTATATTCTCGAGGCCCAGAACGCCGACCAATGGGCGGCGGACAATGCCGAGGTCGACCAGCTGCTCGACGCCTTCCGCCGCTCGAACGGGGGCAAGCCGCCCAACATCCTCAATATCCTGATCGACGATATCGGCTTTGGCGATCTGGGGATACCGGAACTGAATGCCGTGCGTGGGTATTCGACCCCGCACATAAACGCCTTTTCCGACGAGGCGATGCGGATGGTGCGCATGTATACCGAGCCCTCCTGCACCCCCACGCGGGTTGCGATGATGACCGGGCGGCTGCCGGTGCGTATGGGCATGGGCGACACCACCGTCGACATCGCAGGGTTCGGATTGCCAGCGGATGAGGTGACACTGGCCGAGGTCCTGTCGGACGCGGGCTATGCAACCGCCCACGTCGGCAAATGGCACATGGGCGACATCCCCGAGGCCTGGCCCCACAATCAGGGGTTCGACTGGGCAGGTTTCCCGGTGCATCAGCAGGGCCAGCTGACAATCTACAATGATGACGCGATCAAGGAACAGGTCTCGGTCGGAATATCGGATTTCGACGACCGGTTCATTCTGGACGATTTCTTTCGCCCCGACCCTGCCGCCATGGTCACCGGGCTGGAGGCCGAACGGGGCGGCACTGCGCGCGAGGTCGAGATGACCGCAGGCGAACGGTGGACGGCCGAAAAATATGACGACATGAACAAGCGCTATCAGGATCAGACGCTTGAAAAACTGCGGGAACTGGCGGGCGGGGACAAACCCTTTTTCCTGCAATACTGGCCCCTGATCCCGCTGGACAATACCCGCGCGGGCCGGGGCGGGCCGCAATCGCCAAACGGCGGGCTTTATGTCGACAAGATGCAACTGCTCGATAGCTGGCTGGGTGACATCTTCAACGAAATGGACGCGCTTGGCCTGACCGAAAACACCATCGTCATCGTCATGGGCGACAATGGCCACTTTACCAAATACTCGCCGCAATCGGGTTTCACACCGATGGTGTTCGCGGGCGGCAAGGGTGACGTGTCCGAGGGCGGTATCCGGGTCGACAGTTTCATCCGCTGGCCCGGAATGATCGAAGCCGACGGCATCGTCGGCGATATCGTCCACGTGTCCGACCTGTATACAACGCTGGCCCGCTTTGCCGGGGCCGAGGCCGGTATCCCCCGGGACAGACTGGTCGATGGCGTCGATCAGTCAGCGCTGCTGCTTTTGGGTGAAACAAAAGGGCGGCGGGATCACCTGATCGTTTATTCCGTCCACACCCCCCGGGCGATCATCAAGGATCAGCTCAAGCTGCGCATTCCAGGCTCCGGTGAAAGCGCGATCCTTGCGGATTTCTTCGATGTTTACCGCGACACGCATGAAAAATACCCGGTCTCTACCGAGGTCGGGGCCTGGGGCGGTCAGGAATTCGTGCGCATTCTCGGGCGTCACCTGAAGCGCAAGGAAAAATACCCCGATACCGAACCTGCGCGCGGCGTTCCCTATGAAGGCATCGAAAACCTGCGCCCGGAAACCGAGGCCGCTGTCGAGGCCTTCCTGCTCAAGCAATCCTCGGTCAGCAAATGACCGCAGCACGCCGCGTCGGCACCCCCGATAACCGGATTTCGCCGGACCACACGCAAGGAGATTGACACATGGCCCTAAGATCAGCCCCCTGCGCCGCAGGCACCATTGCCCTGTCCTGCCTGCTGGCCTGCGGCGCGTCAGCCCAATCGCTGCCCGCGCCGGGGCAGGCGGATGACGGTTGGCGGCAAAGCTTTGGCCTTTATCTGTTCACGCCGCTCAGAACCACGGGCACATCGACCGTGGCGGGCGTTTCAGCCGATCTGGACCTTGATCTCGGCGATGTGCTGAACGTCCTCGATTTCGCCGCCGCCGGGCGGTTCGAGGCATGGAACGGGGATCTGGGGATCATCGTCGATGCCAACTACGTGGGCATCGGAGAGGATACGACCCTGCCCGGTCCCCGCAGCTCGGCCGTGGATATAGATGTGCGCCAGAAATGGTTCGCGGTCATGGGGGCCTACCGCGTCGCGAACGGAACCTACGGCACCGGGAACCAGCGCTACAGCGTCGATCTTCAGGGGGGCATCCGCTACAACTCGATCCGGCAAGAGATCAAGTTCACCACCCCGGGCCCGACGACCCCACCCACGCTGGGCGGCGACGAGGGCTGGATCGAGCCGGTCGTCGGCGCCCGCGGCATGTGGCGGCTGAACGAGCGCTGGACAACCATCGCCTCGGTGGACCTCGGCGGTTTTGGAGCCGGGGGCAATGACCTGCAGATCGGCGCGAATATCGGCTTCGACTATCAGCCCTGGGACAGAACCGCGCTTACCTTCGGCTACCGGTTTTTCAGCGTCGATTACAGCGACACGCTGAGCACCGGCGAGTTTGCCTATGATGTCACGCAGCACGGGCCGTATTTTGGACTGAAGATATTCTTCAACTAGCGTGTAACCCCTTATCTGCGACCGATCTGACGGCCAAGGATCGGAGCTGATACCCGCTGCTGCCCCGACCCATCCACCTTCTCACCAAGTGGGGATGTCATTTCGCGGAACCACGCCCGGAAAGGTGGGTGGTTCGGCCAACTGGCGGCTGCTCTTTCGGTTCGAATCGCACCGGGATGTCATGCACGGTTTTCGGGTGATTCCTGTGGGATACGGGCCCTGGGGTTCTGATCTGAGCAGGGGTTACGATCATAAGGCAACGGGCTTTGGCGCGCGTTTTGCCCCATGTTGCCCCAAAATGCGGCATCCGTCTGACTTGGCCTGAGGCGGGTTGTCGCGTACCCCAGCTAAATCCGCGCACTTTAATCCAGATCAAATCGCCGCCCCATGGCCCTCCCTATGGTCCGCCATGCCGGTCCCCGGCCATGCCGAGAAGACCGGACTAGCGAAAAAGGGGCTTTTAAATGACAACCAAAGCCAGAACATGGTTCTCGGCGCTGTCGACAGTTTCGTTGCTGACGATGGGTGCCGCTTACCCGGTTCACCAGGCCCAGGCAGAGCAGCCGGGCCCGGTAGAAGCCATTGAGTTCGACCCTGCCAAGGCGGCACTTGGCAAACGACTTTTCTTTGATCCGCGACTGTCGGGCGACGGAGAGCTGGCCTGCGCCAGCTGCCACCAGCCGGAAAACGGGTTTACCGACGGGCAGGCCCTGTCGGATGCCTATACGGGCAACCTGCATTTCCGCAACGTGCCGACGCTGATCAACAGCGCCAAGCGCAACGCGTGGTTCCATGACGGGCGCATAGGCACCAACCTCAACGACGTGACCCGCGAAAGCATCACCGAGACCTATTCCATGAACATGGACATGCGGATGATGCAGGAACGCATCAAGCAGGACCCGGTCTATGTCGAGATGTTCGAAGCCGCCGGATTTGGCGAGCCGTCGAATGGCGGCGTGCGTAATGCGATCCCGGAATATCTGAAAACCCTGATATCGCGCGGGGCACCGTTTGATTCAGGCGAGATGTCGGACGAGGCCAAGGCAGGGTACGAGCTGTTCAATGCCAGCGGCTGTAACTCCTGCCATTCGGGTGAGCGGTTCACCGATGACCTGCCGCACAATATCGGCGTTGGCGACAACCCCGATATCTGGGCGGAACCGACACGGCACATCACCTTCGTGACGATGATGAAGTTCCTCGGCGTCGAGAATTACATGAACCTGCGTGCTGATCCCGGTGCCTATATCCGCACCCACACCGCCGACACCTTCGGCACCTTCATGACCCCCACGTTGCGCGAGCTGACCTATACGGCGCCGTATATGCACAACGGCACGATGGAAACGCTCGAAGACGTGGTGTCCTTCTACAACGCCGGTGGCGGTGATGACGAAAACAAGGATCCGCGCATCAAGCCGCTTGGCC
The DNA here is from genome assembly GCF_056533855.1 of Ruegeria sp. F11. Lineage (NCBI taxonomy): Bacteria > Pseudomonadati > Pseudomonadota > Alphaproteobacteria > Rhodobacterales > Roseobacteraceae > Ruegeria > Ruegeria sp. F11. Next base: position 11,546 of record NZ_JBQFOW010000019.1, read on the forward strand.
TTTCCGAGACCGAACAAGCACAGCTGGTGGCCTTCCTGAAGGCACTGTCCGGCGAGCTGCTGACCGGTCCTGACTTCGTCGCCGAGGAAATCGATACGGACTATGCGCCGATCGAGAACTGGCGCGAAACGACAAACTGAGGAGTGGACCCATGAAAGACCTTAAGTCTTACCTTTCAGGCACAATCGCCACCGCTGCCTTGTTTGCCGCCATCGGTTCGCAAGCGTTTGCTGCGGACAGTATGGAAATTGAGGCCGGTATCGGCGGGGCAGACCCCGACCCCGATGCGCCGCTGGTGGCGCTGGGCGAGCCGCCCATCCCGCTGGACAACCCGCAGACCGAGGCCAAAATCGAACTGGGCAAGATGCTGTTCTTCGATCCGCGTCTGGGCGGGAATGAAACGACGCCCTGTTCGGCCTGTCACCTGCCCGATGTGGGCTGGGACGTCGAGGCACCGATTTCGTTCGGCTATCCCGGCACGACCCACTGGCGCAACAGCCAGACGGTTGTGAACTCGGCCTATTACGGCAAACTGTTCTGGGCAGGCTCATCGAAAAGCCTTGAAAGTCAGGCCAAATCCGCCGCAAGCGGTGCGGTTGCCGGCAACGGCGAATCCGACATGATGGAGGCGCGACTGGCCTTCGTTCCCGAATATGTCGAACGCTTTAACGATGTCTTCGGCGATCAGTGGCCGCGCATCGGCAACGCATGGCGGGCCATCGCTGCGTTTGAACGGACCATCGTTCAGACCGACACGCCCTTCGACAACTACCTGCGTGGGGATGATGCGGCGCTGAGCGACGAACAGAAACGCGGGCTGGAGCTGTTCACCGGCAAGGCGCAATGTTCCGAATGCCACAACGGCGCGCTGCTGTCGGATGAGAAATACTACAACACCGGCGTTCCGCCCTATAGTGGCTGGGAAGATGACGGTCTGGCGCAGATCACCTTCCGGTACGAGCTTTATTCCAAAGGCTCGACCGAGGATTTCTATCGCCACACCAAGGACGACCCCGGCTTCTATTTCCGCACCAAGGAAAAGGCCGATCTGGGCAAGTTCCGCACGCCTTCGTTGCGCTACACCCTCTACACCGAACCCTACATGCATAACGGCATGCTGGAGACGCTCGAGGATGTGGTCGAATTCTACAATCAGGGCGGCGGCGAGAATGAATTCGCAGCAACCAAATCCCCACTGATCCAGCCGCTTGGCCTGAATGATCAGGAAAAGGCGGATCTGGTGGCCTTCCTGAAATCCCTGTCCGGTGACGAGATTCTGGTCGAAGAACCTGATCTGCCGGATTACCAGCCGCTTCCCGCGGCAGCAGAGGAGTAAGCGTCATGAAAGATCATAACGCAACCGGATGCAGTTGTACGGGTGAGGCCAAGAAGGCCTGCACCGTGAACCGCCGCCAGTTCCTGTTCGCCTCGGGCGCAACAACCTTTGCCGTGATGGTGGCCATGCCCACCCGCCACGGTCAGGCCGAACAGGTTCCTGCCCTTGTGTCCACCTATCCGCGCAAGCTGATCGGCAAACTGTCCGAACTGGAACAGGATGTGCCCGTAGAGTTCTATTACCCCGATGAGGGTGACTATTCGGACTCGATCCTTGTGAAAACCGGCGTGGAAAGCGGCGGCGGCATCGGCCCGCAAAAGGATGTTGTGGCCTTCAACCTCACCTGCACCCACCAGGGCGGGTCGATGTATGACAGCTACAAGCCTGAACATAAGGTGCTGGGCCCGTGCCCGCTGCACCTGTCCACCTATGACGTGACACGGCACGGCATCCTCGTCTCGGGGCAGGCCTATCAGTCGCTGCCGCAGGTCCTTTTGGAACTGGACGGTGATGACATCTACGCCGTTGGCATGTTCGGCCTGATCTACGGCCGCTACGACAACCTGATTGCATAAGGGGAAACGGAAACATGGCAACCCCGTATTACGTACCCGAAACCAACGTCCCGCTGCCGCCCAAAGGCGCCGAGGTCATCTCGACCGCCTGCGACTATTGCATTGTGGCCTGTGGTTACAAAGTCTACCGCTGGCCCGTGACGGCCAAACCCGGTGGCCCCACCGCGGACGAAAACGCCTTTGGCGAGGATTTCCCCGTTGCACCTTTGGGTGCATGGGTCGCGCCGAACCAGCACAATATCGTTCTGCACAAAGGCCAACCGCACCATGTGGTGATCATTCCTGACAAGGACACGCAATACGTCAACACCGACGGCGACAGTTCCTTACGGGGCGGGTGTATCGCGCAGAAATGCTATAACCCGCAGACACCGACACGCGACCGTCTGAAGACACCGCTGATGCGGATCTATGGCACGCTGATGCCGGTTCCGTGGGATCTGGCGCTGGATGTGGCGGCTGAGGTGGGCAACCACGTCATCGCCAAGCACGGCACCAATGCCTATGGCGTGAAAACCTTCAGCTATCAGTATATCGAGAACACCTATGCGATCTCGAAATACGCGCTGCGCCATATCAACACCGCGAACTTCACCTTCCACGACACGCCGTCCGACGTGACCTCGACCCCCGGTTTCCGGGATGCGGGTTTCGACAACTTTGGTCCGTCTTATGAAGACTGGCGGGATGCGGAAACCCTTCTGGTCTGCGGCACTGACCCGTATGAGACCAAGACCATCCTCTATACCCAGTGGATGATGAAGGGGATGCAGAACGGTCAGAAGGAAATCTACCTGATCCCGCGCCGGTCTGCCGGTGTGGCCCATGCCGAGAAGATGGGTGGCCTGCATATCGACGTTCTGCCCGGCACCGACCTGCTGGTTGTCAATGCCATTGCCCGCGTCATCGTGGAAAATGGCTGGGAAGACAGCGACTGGATCAAGAAATGGGTCAACAACAAGTGGGAAAGCTCGTCCGGCTTCGGTCAGGGCACCCGGAACACGCCATGGCAGTGGCGCACAACCTGGGGCAAGTTCCAGACCAAAGGCTTTGAAGACTGGAAAGAGTGGCTGCTGTCGCAGGACGAGTTCTCGCCCGAGAACGCAGCCGCCATGGCCGAAATCGACGTGCAGAAAATCTATACTGCCGCCGAATGGCTGGCCAAACCCAAGGCAGATGGCACCCGGCCCAAAACCTCGGTCATGATCGAGAAAGGGTTCTACTGGTCCAACAACACGGGCAACACACAGGCGATTTCCGCTCTGGGCATCATCTGTGGCTGTGGCGGCCGTCCGGGTCAGGTCATTGGCCGGGCCGGTGGTCACCAGCGGGGCGGCGTGAAGGGCGGGAAATACCCGCGCAACAAATCGCCCGAGAAACTGCCCGGTCGCCGTCGCCGCGCCATGGATACCGACCGGTATCTGATCGCAGGTCATACCCGTATGGCCCACGTGATCGGCACCACATGGATCCAATCCATGTGCGGCAGCCAGCAACTGGCCGACAAGTTCGAGGAACTGACCGTCCGCAACCCGCACCAGATCGCCAGCTTCGATAAGCAAGAGATGATCGATACGCTGAAGGCCCGTGCCGACAGCGGCGGCATGGTGGTGATCAATCAGGACATCTATCTGCAGGACCCGATCGGCAACCGTTACGCCGACATCGTGTTCCCCGCAGCGACCTGGGGCGAAGAGGATTTCTTACGCGCCAACGGCGAACGCCGCCTGCGCCTGTACCAGAAGTTCTATGATGCGCCGGGTGCAGCGAAACCTGACTGGTGGATCATAGCGCAACTGGCACAGCGGATGGGCTTTGACGGGTTCGATTGGCAGAGCTCAAACGAAGTCGCGGAAGAGGCCGTGCGCTTTACCCGCGGGTCGCGCAAGGACTTCCACGCGGTGCATCGTCTGGCCAAGAAAGAGGGCAAGACCCTGCACCAGAAGGTCCGTGAGTTCGGCACCGACGGTGTGCAATGCCCGGTCATGCTGGATGCCGATGGCGTCACGCTGATTGAAACCAAGCGTCTGCACGACACAACCCGCGAACTGCCCGATACCGGTGCGGCTGGTGCGGATGTGTTCAACAAGAAGCTGACGCATTTCAACAGTCAGACCGGCAAGTGCAACATTCAGAAATCGCCGTGGAATCTGTTCTCGGACTATTGGGAATGGCTGAAACCCAACAAGGACGAAGGCGAGCTTTGGGCGACCTCGGGTCGGATCAACGAACGCTGGCAGTCCGGTTTCGACGACCGCCGCCGCCCGTATATCGTGCAGCGCTGGCCGGAAAACTGGGTCGAAATCCACCCCGATGATGCGGCTGAACGCGGCATCGAAAGCGGCGACTATGTGATGGTCTATTCGGAACGTGTTCCGGGCAACAAGACCACGCTGCTGGGTGTGGAAGGCGATGACTTCCAGTTCTCGAAACTGATGGAGAACGGGCATATCGAACTGACCAAAGCGGCGATCACCGCCGTGGCCATGGTCACGCCCGCCATCAAGAAAAGCGTGGTTTACATGGACTTCCTGCACATGCAGCAGCCCGCGAACGCGCTTGAGGGCCGGATCGTCGACTGGATCAGCGGCAACTACAACTACAAGATGGGCGTTGCCAAGCTGCGGAAACTGGGGCCGAGCCCCTACAAGACCTCGTTCCGCACGATGTCCTTCGCACCGCGCGATATCGCCTGATGTCTTTCCGGGGGGCGGTCGCCATGCCGCCCCTCGGGTCTGGTCCCACTGCAGAAAGGACCACATGGAAGGCAGGCTTCGGTTGGGAAACCTGTCTTCCACTTTCACCCAACCTGTCCCAACGCAAAACATGGCAGACCCGATATGAACATGCATTCCGATACCGCCCTGCGTGATGAGGCCACCAGCCTGTTCGCTGACTACGCAAAATCCGACTATGACGTGATCCGCCTGCGCGCCATTCAGGCCCTGACGGCGATAGGTGCCGCCAACAGCCCCGCACTGGTCGAGGCGCTGCTGGACGATGACGAAGACGTGCGCCAAGACGCAGCACAGGCGTTGGGCGCGCTGGGTGTGCAGGACGCAGCACCGCAACTGCTGGAAAACCTGATCCACGACCCTTGCGGCGAGGTCAAACTGGCCTGCGTCACCGCTCTGGCCGAGTTGAAATCCGAAGACGCCGCGCCCTATTTGCGCACCCTTGTCACCGGACGCGGCGAGGACATCACATGGGACGAGGACGAGCTGCACCAGGACGAATGGGACGACTGGCTGGACACCCAGATCGCCGCCATCAAGGCGCTGGGGCGCATGGGCGACGCGGCCGCGATCGAACCCATCATCATGGCCCTGATGGACGAAGACGGGCAAGAGCTGGGCGATGTGGCTTGCGAAGCGCTGGGCCGGATCGGCCAGCCCGCCGTACCGACGCTGGGCGTATTCACCCAATCCCAAAACCGCCGCCTGCGCCACCGTGCCCTGCGCACGCTGGCCACCATCGGCGGGGCCGAGGCCGAAGCGATCCTGCGCAAAGCCACCACCGACAAGGACGGGGCCGTGCGCCTGATCGCCTATGAGGCGCTGATGCCAAGCGACCCCGCGCTGGTCGAACAGGCCCTGACGGATGCGGTCGAGGATATTCGCATCGCCGCGCTGACCCAATCCGGCTTTTCCGAACCCGAACTGCTGGACCGCATGATGCGCGACCCCGGAGCCAAGGTGCAACTGGCGCTGCTCGATCGGCTGGACCGCGACACGCCGATCACCGACCAAGAGGACCTGCGCTGGCAGGTACTGGATTTCCTGGCCACCGGCCAACAGCCCGAGGTATCCGCACAGGCGCTGGGCCTGCTGGCGGCGCTGGCCCCGGACCTTGTGGCGGATCGCCTGAACGCGCTGTTTTCGGTCGATGCGGACGACCTCAAGGCCGAGCGTATCCAATGGGCCATCGTCGACGCGCTGGCGACCTCGCCCCTGCGCGAGGCGGCGGAATGGCTGCAACGCGCCTGCCGCGCGCCGTTCCGGTCGGTGCGGCTCAAGGCCGTGGCCTCGCTGGCGATAATCGTCACCGGCACCGACCGCCCGCATGTGAACCAGCAGCAGGGCCGCGAATTGCTGCTGTCCTTCGCGCTGGCCCCGATGCCCGTGACCGCCGAGGAAACCCCCGAAGAAGAGGCCCCGCAAACCGACATCGCCGCGCTGGAAGAGGCCGGTCTGGATGTCTCGGACGGCGGTGAGAACGGCCCGACCTCCAGCCTCGGCGCGATCCTCGGTCACGACGCCATCGCCGCCGAGATGACGCAAGAGGCGCAAGAGGATGAGGTGCAACCGCTGACGCCGCGCGAACAGGCGCTGCTGGCCAAGGCCACCCGCCACCCCAAACGCCGCCGGGTGGCACTGGATGACAATGCCGAAGCGCTGGAGCGTGAAACCCGCCTCTCTGCCATCCGCCTGCTGGGCGAGGTGCCGGGCATGCAGATCATGCTGGCCCAGATCGCGCAGGACCCCGAGACCGAGATCGCGCAACAGGGCTTCTCGGCGCTGGCCGCCGCCGTCACCCGCAACGGTGTGGAATTGGAACACGACCAACTGGTGGACCTGATCACCAAGGGCCTGTCGCACACCGACTCGTCCCTTTCGCTGCAGGCGCTGAGGCTGCTGCAACAGGCCGATCTGCCGCCGCAGGACAGCCTGCGCGGCAAGCTGCGGGCGATGGTGAAAACCGGCGATACCGCCTTCCGCATCGACGCCATGCAGATCCTGACCCGCTGGGACGGCACGCCGGATGTCGCGCGCAGCCTGCTGGATGACGTCTCGGCCCCCGTGCGGCAGGCGGCCATGCGGCTCTTGTCGGAAACTGCGCCCGATCAGGCCGGTGCGGCCATCGTGCCCTTCCTGATGGCCAACCCCGAGCAGCGGATTGTGACCTATGTCAAGGACAGCGCGCCTGCGGTGGTGTCCATTGGCCGCCAATTGCTGACCGAACTGCGCGACGAAGACCGCCGCGCGCAATGGCCGGTGATGATCAGCGCATTGGCCGATCTGCTGGGGGGAACCTCTCGGGCGGCCTGAACCCCGGAGGGACAGATGAATACTTCGCTGAAACTGGCCGCAGCGATTCTGGCGGGTGCCATGACCTTTGGCCCCGCCGCACAAGCCGACGACATCCCCGAGGTCGCGGTGGTGCATCAGATCATCGACCTGAACGCCGACACCCCCGCTCATGCATTCCGGTTCGAACCCAAGTTCCTGCACGTCCCCGCCGGGGCAACCGTGCGCTTCAAGGGCTCGACCGGGCGGCATACCGTGACCGCCATCACCCGCATGATCCCCGTCGGGGCCCGCAGTTTCGAGATTCGCGGCAAGCCCGAGATGGATGTGACCTTCGAGAAAGAGGGAGTCTATGGCATCCGCTGCCGCGTGCATGGCCGCCATGGCATGGTCATGCTGCTGGTGGTCGGCGATCCGCGCTCGAACCTTGAAGAGGCCAAGGCCTATCTGCCCAAGCTGGGCGAGGCCGAACAGGCCGGTTTCGAAGAGTTGTTCGATCACCTGACCAAGGAAAATGGCTAGGCTACCTGCCCGAACAGCCCACCTGATTTTGCCATCTGCGGTCGCCCCTGCCCTGCCGAACCAAGGGCACCTGCACAAACCCGATTGACCTGCGGCTCAATCTGTCTCATATTTCTGTCATGACAGAAATCACGGACATATCCGACTCGACCGCCCGGGCGAAGTTCATCCTGTACTGGGGCGATATGGGCAGCCAGTGGGGTGTAAACCGCTCGGTCGCGCAGATCCATGCGCTCTTGTACCTCAGCGAGGCCCCCCTGAACGCCGAGCAAATCTCGAACGAGTTGGGCATTGCCCGCTCGAACGTGTCGAACTCGCTCAAGGAACTGGCCGGGTGGCGTCTGATCCACCGTGTCCCCGTCCACGGCGACCGGCGCGAGCATTTCGCGGCGGAAACCGATGTCTGGGACATGGCCCTGCTGATCGCCAAGGGCCGCAAAGAGCGCGAGATCGACCCCGCCATGCGCGCGCTCGACATCTGCGTCTCGCAGGCGGCGACCGAAACCGGCCTGTCCCCGGTCGTGCTGGAGCGGATGCAGAACATGCAGGAGTTTCTGAACACGGCGGACAAGTGGTCGGACCAGATGCTGTCAGTGCCGAAATCGAACCTGTCAGCGCTGATGAAGATGGGGGACAAAATCCTGTCGCTTCTCAAGATCGGGGGCAAGAAGGCCGGGCCGTAAAAAATTTTGCCCGGTCATTTCTCTCAATACAGAAATGTCAGTACGTAACGCATAAGGCGTCAGATGAAACAGATCAATTTCTCACCCCACTTGGCGCAAACCGACACCCGGTTTCGCGATCTGATCGGCCCAACCGCCTGGGCCGCCCTGCCGCGCCCGGTGCAGCACCGCTTTGGCCATTGCCTGACCCAAGGGGCCAGCGTGGTCTATCAGGGTCAGGTGGTGACGATGCGGATGACACGGGCGGGCCGCCTGTTGGCCCATCTGGCGCGGCTGGTGGGCGGCCCCCTGCCCTTTGACACCGCCTGTATCGGCCAGCCTGCGGTTGTCACCGTGACCGAGGACCGCGCCGGGCGCGGCCAGTTCTGGGTGCGCCAATACGGTCGCGCGGGCGGGTTCCCGCAGGTCATCCACAGCTCGAAACGGTTCGCCGGACCAACCGGGATCGAGGAATATATCGGCGCGGGCATCGGCATCGCCCTGCGGGTGCAGGCCGACCGCAGCGGCATCCGCTTTCTTAGCGACCACTACTTTGTGCAACTGGGTCGCCGCAAACTGCGCCTGCCCCGCTGGCTGGGCCCCGGCGCCCTGACCATCGCCCACACCGATCTGGGCGGCGGGCGGTTTCTGTTTTCACTCAGCCTGCGCAGCCCCCTGTTCGGAGAGTTGATCCGGCAGGACGCCATATTTCACGACGGATAGGATTTACCATGGACAACCCCCTTCTCTGGACCCTCGTCGCCCTGCAGATTGCCATGGGCGCGTTCGACACGCTGGTGCATCACGAAGGCACCGAGCGGCTGGCCTGGCGGCCGTCGCAAAGGACCGAGCTACGCCTGCACGGCATCCGCAACGCGTTTTACGCGCTGATCTTCCTGTGCCTGGGTTGGTTCGAACCGCACGGCCTGTTCACCCTTGTTCTGGCCGTGATCCTGACCCTTGAGGTGCTGATCACCCTGTGGGATTTCGTCGAAGAGGACCTGACCCGTCGCCTGCCCGCCAGCGAGCGCATCAATCACACCCTGCTGGCCTTGAACTATGGCGCGATCCTTGCGCTGGCCGCGCCGTATCTTTGGCACTGGTCCACCCTGCCTTCGGCCCTGATCCCGGTCAGCTATGGCGGTTGGAGCGTCATGGCCACCTGCGCCGCCCTTGGCGTGGGTCTGTTCAGCGCCCGCGATCTGCTGGCCGCGAACCGCAGCGCGCGGTTGACAGCTGTCAACCCGGCCCCTCTGGTCGCGCCCCTTGCGCCACGGCAGCATGTGCTGATCACCGGCGGCACCGGTTTCATCGGTCAGCGGCTGGTCGAGGCGCTGGTCGCCGCAGGCCATCCCGTCACCGTCCTGACCCGCAATCTGCGTAACGGCGACACGCTGGCGCATCCGGTGCGCCTGATCACCACACTGGATCAGATCGACCGAACCGAGCGGTTTGATGCAATCGTCAATCTGGCGGGTGAGCCGGTGGCAAACGGCCTGTGGACCGCCCGGAAACGGGACCGCATCATTCAGTCGCGGGTCGCCATGACCAAGGCGCTCTGCGCACTGATCCGCAGGCTCGAACATAAACCTGACTGCCTGATCAACGGCTCGGCCGTCGGCTGGTACGGGCTGAGACAGGACGAGACCCTGACCGAGGACGCTGCCCCCTGCCCCGCCTTCATCCATCAGGTCTGCGATGACTGGGAACGCGCCACAGACCCGATTGCCGAGATGAGCGTCCGCGTCGTGACCTTGCGGATCGGCCTTGTGCTGGGCACGCAGGGCGGGATGCTCGCGCGTTTGCTGACCCCGTTCGAATTTGGGGCCGGTTGTCAACTGGGGCACGGCCAGCAATGGATGCCATGGATCGAGCGGGACGATCTGATCCGCGCCCTCGCCTTTGCCCTGTCGCGCCCGGATATCAACGGGCCGCTCAACGCTACTGCCCCGAACCCGGTGCGCAACGCGGAATTCACGCAGGCTCTGGCACATGCGCTGAACCGCCCAGCCCTGTTGCGTGTACCTGGTTGGCTCATCGCCGCCGTCGCCGGAGATATGGGCCGCGAAACTCTGCTGGGCGGTCAGCGAGTGGTTCCCGCGAAGCTGTTGCGCCACGGGTTCCGCTTCACCCACCCGGATCTGGCCCTTGCCCTTGCGGCCATCACCGGCGCGCGGGTGGCCCCGAACAGCGCCACCCCAAAGGAACGCCGCGCCTAGGTCGCGCCGGTCCACGCAACGCCGGGACCCAAGTGGTAGCCCCACGGCAGCCCGGCGTTGCGCCAGCCATTGACCGCCCGCACGCCGTTGGCATCCTTGTCGCCCTCGAACCCTTCGATCAGGTTCCAGACATTCTGGTAGCCCGCAGCCGCCAGTTGCCGCACCGCCACCGCCGAGCGCGCGCCCGACCTGCAGGTCACGAAAATCGCATCCGTCTTTGATCTGCCCTTCTCGGCCCGCAAGGCATCGAACTCGGCCACCACATTGGGGTTGTTGGCCATGCGGTACTGGCCGCCGACCGGGTCAACCTGATGGGTCATGACGCCCAGCGGAATGATCCGGTCCAACCCTTCGGGATGGCCGACAAAGGGAATCTCGATCGGGTCGCGCACGTCCACGAACAGGATATCCGGATCGTGCTGCAAGGCCGCGTGCGCCTCGTGCGGGGTCAGGTAGAGGCCCAGAGGGGTGCGCTGCCGATCGGACAGCTGCGCCGGAACAACAGCGGTTTCAATCGGGCTGGCCGCCGCAACCACCGAGGCGGGGCCAACCAGCGCGCTGGCGGCCCCCAGTTTCAGAAGCGCGCGCCGGGTGGCATGGGCAGGCCGGGTCATTGCTTGGCCTGCGTGTCGGTGCACAGGCCCAGCATCGCATAGATCGGGCAGAACTTGATAAACGCCGTCACCACAAACACGACCCCCAGCCAGCCCCAAAGGCCGATGGTTCCGGTCACCGCCAGAAGGATCAGAACGCTGCCGAGGATCAGCCGCAGAACCCGGTCGATGGAGCCCACATTAGAGGTAAGTTGCATGGTCGAATCTCCTTGATGATCTTGTCCGAGATTCGCAGGTTTTAAGTCCGGGTTATGTGACGAGGTCACACAGATCCGGATCGCGCGTGGCGGCTCAGGGCAGGGCGGTCGTGCAGGTGAACCACGCCGCGTTCAAGCCGGACCCAGCCCCGATGCTCGAACTCCTTGAGGATGCGCGACATGACCTCGCGGGCGCTGCCAAGCTCAGAGGCGATGCGCTGATGGGTGGTGTGGATATCGGCCGATTGCGCCCCCTGATCCAACAGCCACTGCGCCAGTTTCTGATCCATGCGGTTCAGCAGAAGGTCGTCGATCACCTCGGAGAGTTCCACGATCCGCTGCGAGAAGGCCATGAAAACCGCCCCCCGAAACGCGGCATCCTTGGCCAGCAGCGTGTTGAACCGGTCCCGCCCGATGGCCAGCGCGGTGACCGGGCCCTCGGCATAGCCGAAGCCGGAATAGGGGATGTCGGACAGCATGCACGAGGTCGTCATCACGCAACTGTCGTTCGGACCAACCCGGTAGAGCACCACCGTCCGCCCCGACGGGCTGGTCTGTTCCACCCGCACGATGCCTGAGCGGACGATCAGAAACACCTCTCCATACGCGCCCGGCGCAAACAGTTGGGCCCCGTCCGGGATGGTCAGATCGGTGCCCTCGGCCATCAGCCGGTCGAGCAGGGCGGTGCTCCAGTTCTGGTCGGTCACTGTCGGATCTCCGTGCCGCTTTCCCTGTCGATGTAGGCGCGGGAGAGCCTCGGGGCAAACCCGGCCACGCGCAAAGTTGACAGTTGTCAACTCAGGCCGCCGCCCGGTTCGATCCGTTCAGCAAGGCCATCACCATAGGTCCGGGTGAGAACGCGCCGAGCGCCGCCTTGCCCGCAAGCGCGCGCAGATAGCCGCCGGGACTGTTGATGTCGCCGAACCGTTGCAGGATGCAGGCCACTGTGGCGGCGGCGGTTGCCGGGCCCATCACCTCCTGCGCCTCTTGCCAGGCCGAGGGGCTGATGCCCATCATCCCGCGCACATAGCCAGCGGCCACGACCAGATCGCGCCAGTCGCGGGGATCGCGCTCGCAATAGGGCAGGATGTCCGGGCAGGCCTTGATGACCAGAGGCAACGGGATGTTCGGAATTGCCCCGTCCACTTGCGCTGTGGTCTGAGAATCAGTCCCGACGTTGCCCCCTTTGCTTTTTTCTAAGCAAGGTTCAGATTCAGGAGTATCCGGTTTTGAATTCTGATACAGCCGCTCAGATTCACTGTCATTGCCGCTCATTTCTTCTGTTTCCAGCGCCAGAAGTGACCGGATATCTGTAAGGATATCCACAGTGCGACGCTCAAGATCGGCCAGATCGCTCAGGTCCAGCTTGCGGCGCATCTGCTTGTGAGCCTCGAGCAGGGACGCCAGCAGTGCCTCCCAATCGCCGGGCAGGGCGTTTTCCTGCCCATAGAGCGCCAGTTTCAGCGCATCGCGCTTGAGCAGCGAGAGTTTCTCGCGCGCTGCCGCCAGAAGGGCCTGATCGGCGCGGGCCTGTTTGGCGGCCTCGGTGATGTGCGCCGCGTTGTGCAGCAACGGGCGCAAGTCAAAGCCAAAGGCGCGGGCAATCTCGCCATCCGCGCCCCGGCGGGCATAGCGCTTGCCGTTGGGGCTGTCATGGCGCGAGATCAAACCGGCATGCACCAGCGCCGCCAGATGCCGGCGCAGGGTGCTTTCGGCCATGCCATGGGCGCGTTCGGACAGGGCCACGTTCGACGGGAAGACGATCAGGCTGTCATTGTCCGACAGCGCCGCGTTCGGGTGGAACGAGACCAGCGCATTCAGCACCGCCAGATCCCGATCCGTCACCTCAAAAGCGCGCCGGGCGGTGCAGAGATCGCGCAGCAGGTCCCATTTGTCGATATGCGTGACCTCTGGCGCGGTCTGCATCGCCATTGTCTGTTCGATCAGGCCAGCCGTCACCGGCCGCCGCCCGAAGGGCGTCGTTGTGATGTGTTCCATATGCTGTCACGAGACAAAACTTTTTCACCCGCCAGACTCGACGCCAGTTGACAACCGTCAACTCAAAGCCATAGAATCGGAGGTGCTAAATCACCAATTCAGGCCTCTTGGAACTTCGGTTCTGAGGGGTCTTTTCTTTCCGTCCTGTCTGTTTCGTGCCTCCTTGTCGCTGCTCCACGATTATCCCGCTTGCGCGGGGTTATTCATCCCGACCGGTTTTCCAGCGGTGATGAAGATCTGAGATATTCTCGGCCAGCCAGTCCTCGAACCCTTTGGCCGTTTTGGTGTTGAGCGTCAGCACCGCCTTGGTGCCGCTGCGCCGCATCTGCCCCAGCGCGGTTCCATCCGCGCCCCGCAGCGGCACATCGCTGCGCGGGGCAGGGGTTTTGCGGGGCGTGAGGGCGATCAGAACGGCCTCGAACCTTGCATCTGACGTCTCGCCCTCAGCCGCGTCCACCGCGCGCTGCACCTGACTTTTCGGCAGCAGATCGGCCAGCTTCAACCAGCGGTCCCTGCCCACCGAGGGCGCGGCCCCGATGGCCTGTATCAGCGCCTCGGGGATGCGGTCGGATACGGAAATCATACGTGATATCAACGTTTTATCCACATGCAGTGCGTCGCAGATCACCTTGCGGTCATAGCCCATGTCCTGCATCTGACGGGCGAAATTGACCTTTTCGATGAAGCTCAGGTCGCGCCGGGCCGAGTTCTCCTGCCCTTGCGCCAGGATCACCGCGCGGTCATCCAGCACCCGGATCAGCGCTTTGACCGGTTGCCCCAGCTCGCGCAGCGCGGCGACGCGGCGGCGGCCATAGACCACCTGATAGCGTTCGCCATCGTTGGGGTTGGGCCGCAACAGCACGGGCACCTGCTGGCCGTATTCGCGGATCGAGGTGACCAGCTCGGCCAGCCCGGCGTTTTCTTCAAGCCGGTCCTGCAGACCGCCCTGATCAATCATGCGCGGGTCAATCTCCTGCACCGCGCGCGACTTCAGGTCCGAGATCGACTGGCTCACCGCCCCGATCGCGCCCGAGCCATAGCGCGGCTTGGCCACATCCACACGCGCAGGTGCTTCGCCCTCGGTCGGGGCAGGGGGGGCTTCCATCAGCCCTTTCAGCAGGTTCTTACGCGCCATTCATCCGCCCCCAAGCCGATTGCACCAGCGTTTCAATTTCCGAATTCACCGCGTTCAGGCTTTCCATCGCGCGCTCATAGGTGGAGCGGGTGAACTGGCCCTTCTCCACCTCATAGAGCGTCTGTTTGGTGATCCCCGCATCCGAGATCGCGGTGGATTTCAGCACCGGATGGTTCAGCACATGATCGCCGAACATCGAGCGCATGAAGCTGACCATCTGGTTCTGCGGCCCGTCGCCGGGTTCATACCGCGTCACCACGTAACGCAACCAGTCATAGGACATGTTGCCCCCGGCCTCGCTAACCACGCCCAGCAGGTTCGAGGTCATCAGCAGAAACTGGCACATCGACATCACGTCCAACATCTGCGGATGCACCGTCACCAGCACGGCGGTGGCCGCGGACAGGGCGGACATGGTGAGAAACCCCAGCTGAGGCGGGCAATCGACGACAACCACATCATACTCCTGTTCAACAGAGGCCAGCGCGTCGCCGATCCTTGTGAAGAAAAGGTTACCGTCCCGTTGCGTCAGCGCACGGGGGGTGTCGTGTTCGAATTCCATCAGGTCCAGGTTGCCCGGAACGATGTCGAGATTGGTGAAATAGGTCTTCTGGATCACCTCGCGCAGCGGCACCGGATCGTCATAGCGGATCGCATCATATAGCGTGCCGCCATCCAGCAGGTCGAACTCGGGCTGGAACCCGTGCAGCGCCGACAGGCTGGCCTGTGGGTCCAGATCAATCGCCAGCACTTTGTACCCATCCAGCGCCATTTTCTGCGCAAGATGCGCGGCGGTGGTGGTCTTGCCCGAGCCGCCCTTGAAGTTGATCACGGTGATCACCTGCAGATGATCCCCCGGCCGCCGTCCGGGCAGGTAGCTGCCGGGGGCCTTGGCCCCGGCCTCAAGCAACTCGCGCAGGGCCTGAATATCTTCGGGCGAGTAGTAGCGGCGGCCTCCGGCCCGCGTCTCGGGTGAGGGGCCACGGCCATCCAGATGCAGTTTGCGCAGATAGGCGTGCTTGACGCCCAGCAGATCCGCGGCCTCGCCAGATGTGAACTTGCGCAGGGATCGTTTGGCATCGGGCGGGAACAATTGCGCGCGATGCGCCTGCAACCGTTCGGACAGCCGCCTTGCGTGATCGCCCACCAGCAGGTCGATCCGCTCCTGTGTGTGGCCTGTCTGCGGCGTCCCTGCTAGGGTTGCGTCGTCCATCTCTGCCCTCATTTGGCGCTGCGTTGTTACGCTTGCTGCCGTTTTATTCACTGCTTTCCGTAATTAATGGGGCAGGAACTGCGATTCTTGCAAGTGTTTTTTCCATATCCTGTGGTCTCAAGGGGCTGAGCCACAAGGCAAACAGGGTTGACTTGACCCACAAGTATGACCAAGTATGACTGTGGAGGCCCGCCATGACCATCAAAACCACGCTCAGCTTCACCGACCGGCATCACCGATTCCTCAAGGAAAAGGTGGGCGAGGGGGTCTATGCCTCGGCCTCGGCCGCTGTTGCCGCAGCAGTGGAACGGATGATTGAGGATGACGAAGCGCGCGAGATCGCGCTGGACGCCATGGCCGACGAAATCCGCCGCCGCGCCGCCACCCCGCGCGCGGACTTTGTCGAGCATGAGGATGTCTTTGCCCCGGCCCTGCGCCGTCTGGACCGCGACGCGTGACATACAGGCTGCGCTATCATCCGTCGGTGGCGGATGATCTGCTGACCATTTCCGACCTGATCGAAGACTATGCCGGGCCCCGGGTGGCGCGCCGCAAGCTGGCCGAGATCGCCGAAGTGGCCCAAAGCCTGCGCACGCTGCCCCATCGCGGCACGCTGCGCGACCATATCCTGCCGGGCCTGCGTGCCATCCCCGCCGCCCGCCGTGCCGTCATCGCCTTTACCGTCGATGAAGCACTGCGCGAGGTTCACGTGCTGGCGATCACCTATGGCGGGGCAGACTGGATCACGCGCACGGGTCGGCGCGCCTGATCTTCACCCCAACAGATCAGTTGCCGGGTTTTCAGCGATATCTACATCATCATAATACTTCTGCGCCTGAGCCAGCGAGCGGTGCAGCGACAAGCGCATGGCGGCCTGAATAGGGGCGCCGTCCAGCGCCGCTTGCGTCAGAAAGCCCGAGCGCAGCCCGTGGGGCGAGGCGAAGCCCTCGGGCAGTCCCGCCAGTTTCAACCGGTGTTTGACGATCTGCGCGATCGCATCCGGGGTCAGGCCACGTTTCAGCACCCGGTCGGCTTTGGAGATTGGCCGGAACAACGCACCGTCCGTTATCTCACCCACCTCGATCCAATGCACCAGCGCCTGCGCGGCGCGGCCTTTCAGAACCAGCCGGGGCGTCTCGCCCTTGCTGGTCGTCTTGGTTTCCAGCAGCGAGATCCAGACGACCCCGCTTTTGTCGAACTCTTTCAGCGAGACATCCTCACGCATTAGCCCTGTGATCTCGGACCGCCTGCGGCCCCCGCTGGCCCAGCCCAGCATCAGGATCGCCCGGTCGCGGCAATCGCGACGCGAGCCCCGGCAAGTGGCCAGCAGTTGCTCGAGCACATCCCGGGTGATCGGGTGCTGTGACTTGGGGGCAGGGGGCCGGGCTGCCGCACGACGGGCCTTGGACCGGGCCTGTTTCACCTGTGGCGCATCAAACGGGCTGGCCAGGTTCTTCATCCGATGAAACGCCAGCCACGACGCAATACGCCGATCCAGCGTCGACGGGGCCGGGCAGGCCAGAGATTTGCGCAGCCCTTGCGCGACCAGCGCCTCTGCGGTTTGGCGGGCACGGTCGTCCGGGGCTGCATCGTTCAGATCGCGCGCGTGGTCGAGAATGAAGGCCAGAGCGGTCGCCTCACTTTCCGGCCAGTCCGGTGCCGCACCAAACCGCGCCGCTTTCCAGGCGGTGATATAGAGCAGATCCCGCTCATAGGCGCGCAGCGTATTGGCGGGCGTGCCACGCACGTAGAGATCGGTCAGCGCCTCCTGATCTTCGACAGAAAGCGACGGAGAGGCGGCGGGCAGGTATGGGGCAGGGGGCTTCATGAGGTTCATTCTGCGCGGTTTGCGCGATGAAATCAATCATTACTGATAAGCGATACTTATCGAATTTAATGGGACGCCGACAACCTCAGAAAGGTAATATGCAAACCTGATACTTTATGCGCACTGCGGACGCACCGGCTCGCATATCCGGCACACTTGGATATATGCAGAACTCCGGTTACGCTGAATGAAAATTCAGAGGTACAGCGTGCGGCGTTTCATCCTTCAGATCGCGGCGATCCTGGTTTTCGCTGGAGAGCTTCATGCCGAGAAACAGGATTATCTTGAGCTTGCCCGGCGCGGCTGGGGGTACGAGCTTCGGTCCACGATGCTGGGCCGTGACATGGCCATTCCGGTCCATATCAACGGGCGGGACCTTGCCGGAGCCTCGCTGTGCCTGGTTGGGGAACGGCCGCATCCGCTGACGCTGGCAGTATTGAACACCTTTCGGGACTTGCTGAAGCACAGCTATGGTCATCCCACGCCGATGCGGTATGCGGGGCGGTCCGCCAGCGATTGCGGCACCGGGCGGACCGTGGTTCTGCGCTTGTACTCGGGATATCCACCGGAACGGGAACTGTCTTCGGATCTGGACTGGCTGAGCGAAACCCATCAGCTTGGCCTGCCTTCCGGGCGCAGATATCTGGTGACATCTCCGGCGATGGCGCAAACCTTCTTTGGCCGTCGCGGACAAGGGACGCATCTTGTGGTCAAGCAACCGGCACATGGCCGACCCGACCTGTTGGAAACGGCGTTTCACAAGTCGATCCTGCTGGAAGAGCTTTTCCAGTCCTACACGTTCGGCATGGACATTCTGCTGAGCGACAGGACAGCCGGATTTTTGTCGAAGCTGCAGGAAACGCCTGTGAACCTGCACCGGTTTCCATGGAACTCGCATGCGTTCATGCGGGCGCTGCTGAATTCCAACCCCGGCGGGCTATGTGCCTTTGACGTGTTCATGCTGCACGCGGTTGCCCAGTCGCCGGTGGATCAGACCATTGATCCAGGGTTCATCGACTATATCGACGACGAATATGATCGCCTGTGGGCGCAAACCGACGAAACGCTGACGGACCCGCAGTTTGCTTCGCTGTTCGACGAGGGCTGCACCCGCGCGGTTCAGGTTTCAAGGTAATACCATCGGGTGTATTTTGCGGGGCAGGGGACTCCGGTTAGCCTGTATTTGGGTCCCGTACCATCGGAACCCAGGGGAGGTCATATGGACACAAGGCCTGAAAACCCGCCGCGCGCGATTGCGGGGGTGTCGGGGTATCTGTCGCAAGGGCTTGTCGGGCACGAGCATCTGGTCGAAAGCCTGCTGATTGCGCTGCTCGAAGGGGGCCACCTGTTGGTCGAGGGCGCACCCGGTCTGGCCAAGACCCGCGCGGTCAAATGGTTGGCGAACGCTGTCGAAGGCAGCTTTGCCCGCATACAATGCACACCCGACCTGATGCCATCCGACGTGACGGGGACACCGGTCTATCAACCGCAGGAAGGTCGGTTCGAATTTGTTCCCGGGCCGGTTTTTCACACTCTGGTTCTGGTTGATGAGATCAACCGCGCCCCGCCCAAGGTCCAGTCGGCTTTGCTGGAAGCGATGGCGGAACATCAGGTGACCGTCGGGAATGAGACCCACGCTTTGCCCGATCCGTTTCTGGTCATAGCCACCCAGAACCCGATTGAACATGACGGGACGTTTCCCTTACCCGAGGCGCAGTTGGACAGGTTCCTGCTGCATGTGGTCCTGTCGCTGCCGGATATCGAGACCGAGCGGCAGATACTCGATCTGGTGATCTCCGAAACACAGGACGGCCCGCCGGACGTGCAGCGCATGACGCTTGCGGAATTGCGGGCCGCGCGGGCCGAGGCGCGCGCGGTGCATGTGGCCCCGGAATTGCGCGACTACATCGTGCGGCTTGTGTCTGCGACGCGCCAAGGGCCACTGGCCGAACACATTGAACATGCGGTCTCGCCGCGCGGGTCGCTGGCGTTGGCATCGGCGGCACGCGCGCGCGCCTATCTGCGCGGCCGTGACTTTGCCTTGCCCGAGGATGTGGCCGCCGTGGCCCCGGACGCGCTGGCCCATCGGATGGTTCTGACCTGGCGCGCGGTTGCGGATGGTCGCAAGCCGCGCGGATTGGTTGCGGATATTCTGAATACGGTCGAACCGTTGTGACCGCCGTTCTGTCCCATGCCGGTGTGACTTTGACCTCGGACGCTTTGATCGCATTGCGGCGCGTGGCGTTGACGACCCAAGCCGACCCGCCGGTGGTTGCCTTGCCCGGCGGGTTCCTGACGCGAAAGCGCGGGCAGGGCGTTGAGGTGGCTGATGCGCGGGAATACGTGGCCGGTGATGACATCCGACATCTGGACCGGGGCACAACCGCACGCACCGGGCGGCTGCATGTGCGTCAGTTTCAGGAAGAACGCGACCGGGTCTCGCTGCTGGTGGCCGATTTTCGGGCGCCGATGTTCTGGGGGTTGCAGCGGGCTTTCCTGTCCGTTGCCGCCGCCGAGGCGCTGGCTCTGATCGGCTGGCATCTGATTGAAAGCGGCGGGCGCGTTGGTCTGTTGGCACTCACGACCGGAGCGCCGGTCATCATTCCGCCACGCGGCAGAACCCGCGGGATGCTCGATGTGATCGGCGGTCTGGTGCAGGCCCATGGGCGCAGCCTTGCATCCCTGCAAAACGGTCAGGATGACGCGCGATCACTGGAACAGGCGCTGGAAGGTGTGGAACGCCTGACCCGATCCGGGTCAGAGGTCATTGTCGCCTCGGGCTTTGAAATGCCGGATGCCGCTTTGGCGGATCGGCTGGACCGGATCGCCCATCGGCGCAGCCTGCGGCTTATACTGACCACCGAAAGCAAGACCCATGACATGCCACGCGGCTGGTATCCCATGCGATTGCCCGACGGGCGGCAGAAACGCGTCTATCTCACCGGAGCCGGGACCGGGGGTGAGCTGTTGTATCAGAGCATCGGCACCCATCAGGCGCTTGTTCTGAACGCAAGTGATCCGGTGGAAGACACCGGTCAACGCATCGCGCTTGCGTTCTCGGAAAGGTCTGCCGCATGAGCGAAACGGCGATGTCCGACACCACAATGCTGGCCAGCTTGCGGGACATACGTTTACCGGCACAAGCCGCAGGTGGCGTTTGGGCGGACTACGCTGTGGTCATCGGCCTGTCGGCTCTTGTCGCCATCTGCGTCGTGTTTGTGTTGCGGGTGTTAAGCACCCGGCGGCCCGCGACCCGGGTGGGCCCCAAGGTTGAAGACGTCACAGGCTGGTCGGAAGACCGGCTTAGGGTGGCGCTGCTGCACCAGCTTCGCGAGCAGGACCCGCAGCGGTATTCGGAACTCTCAGAAGGTCTCTATCGCCCGGACGGCGGGCCAAGTCTTGCGGCCTTGAAGGATGAGGTAGCGCATAGTGTTTGAGCTTGCCGATCCCTGGGTGTTGCTTCTTCTGCCTGCCCCGTTGCTGATCGCGCGTCTTCTAAACGCGCGGCCCATGCTGGATCGCGGCTTCCCGGTTCCCGAACGTATCGGTGCGATGCTGGACGCCGCAAGTTCTGGCGGTGATCCCGGCAGGCGCAGGTTCGCAGATCAGGCAGTGTTGTGGGCCATCTGGGTCCTGCTGGTTGTTGGGCTGTCCGGCCCGCGTGAACTGACGCCAGTGAGCGCGCTGAAAGTCTCGGGCCGTGATCTTGCGATTGTTCTGGATCTGTCCGGATCAATGGTGCGGGACGATTTCTATCTGGATGACCGCCAGATCACACGGCTCGAGGCTGTCACGACCGTGGGTGCAGATTTCGCCAGACGCCGGGCAGGGGACCGGGTCGCGCTGATTGTCTTCGGGTCCGAGGCCTATTTCGCCACGCCGTTCACCTTCGATACCGAAGCTGTGGCCAACCGGATCGAAGAAGCCAGCATCGGCATTTCGGGACGCGCAACGAACATCTCGGACGGTCTTGGACTGGCGTTGAAACGGCTGGCAGACAGTCAGGCGGCGTCCCGGGTTGTCATTTTGCTGTCGGACGGGGTGAACAATGCCGGTGCCACCAATCCGCGCGGGGTTGCGGAACTGGCCGCCGGAATAGGGGTGCGTGTCCACACCATTGCCCTGGGGCCGAAAGATCTGGAAAGCGCTGCGGTCGGTGAGCGCGGCGTGGTCGACGCCGCAACCCTGCGGGCCATTGCGCAGGTGTCTGGCGGAGAGAGCTTCCGCGTTAAAACCACCGATGATCTGATCGAGGTCACACAGGCGCTGGATCGTCTGGAAGCCAATGACAGTGCGGGTCTGACCGCCGAGGTCTATCGCGACTACTGGACCTGGCCCGCCGCGCTGGCCGCAGCCCTGGCGCTTTTGGCAGCGTGGAGGCATTCGGGATGATGGAAACCGATTTCAGCCTCCTCAGACCCTATTGGATGCTGGCTGTTCCGGTTGTTGCAGGCCTGGCCTTGTGGGTGCTGTCAAACACCCGTGGATTTGGCACGTGGGACAAGGTCGCTGACGCCGCATTGATGCAGGCGATGGCGGCAATAGGCCGGATCGAAGGGGCGTCCTTGCCCCTGACGCGGATTGCGCAGCTTTCGGTTGCCGGGCTCTGCGTGATTGCCCTGACCGGTCCGGCGATCGAACGGCGCGGTGCCGAGACCTATCGAAATCTGGACGGGGTTTTGTTTCTGGTCGATGCGTCGGCAAGTGTGTCAGGCAACGAGCGCTGGCCGCAAATGCTGACCATGGGGCGATTTGGTGTCAGTGCGCTGGGGTCACGGCCCGGCGGGATCATCGTTTTTGCGGGCGATGCTTATGTCGCGACTGACATGACAACCGATCACCGGCAATTGGGCCAGACCTTTTCTCTGATTGATGCCGATACCGTACCGGACAAGGGCTCGCGCCCCGAGCGCGCGTTGGCATTGGCTGCGCAGCGGATGGATGAGGCCGGTATTCTGGCCGGTGACGTGGTTCTGTTCACCGATGGCGAAGGTCTGGGGGTGGCTTCGCTGCAGGCCGCCGCCGCGCTGGCGGATCGCGGTGTCAGGGTGTCCGTGGTTTCGCTGGACCAGCCCTCTGCGCAGATCCAGACCCATGCCAGCGTCGGCAGCGGCGCGGTTTTCACATTGGATCAGACCGATGATCTGGGGGGGTGGTTGTCAGAAGACGCCGCGACGCGGCTGGAGAAGTCGGATTTCCCGGTGCTCTTCTGGCACGATCTGGGGCGATACCTGCTGATCCTCGCGCTGTTCCCGATGCTGCTGCTGTTCCGGAGGGAACGGGCATGAAGTGGCTCGCGGTCTTCAGTGTGGCCCTGATTGCCTTTGCGATTGCACTGGGGGGCGCGGCCCCGTTTGGCCGGGTCGCTTTGGCGCTTGGGATGAATACGGTTGCCGCCCGGCTGTTTGAAGACCCGGATTGGCAGGGTGTGGCCCTATACCGGGCGGTCCAATTCGATGCTGCGGCGCAGGCGTTTGAGGATGCGGGGTCGTTGTATAACCTCGGGAACGCTCAGGTTCATGGCGGTCGTATTGCCGCCGCGCTAGAGGCTTATGATCAGGCGATTGTGACGGGTGACGCGGACGCGCAGGCCAATTTCGATGTTGTCGCCGCCTTTTATGCAGGCCTGCAGATCGATCCCGAAGCGCTTGGCCTGTTCCCCGAGCGAAAAAGCGGGCCTCAGGCGGACAGCTTCGTCGCGCGCGGTGATGCGCGTGCGGCGGGCACGGGCAGCGAGGTCACCAATTCCAACACGATGCTCGGGCTGGCGGAACTGGACAGTCGCGGGCGTCTTGGGGTGCGGCGTATTTTTGACGACAAGTTCATGGTGGCGGATGAACGATGGCTCAACCAGTTGTCCGACGTACCGGGGGAATTCATGGCCGCCCGGATCGCGCAGGAACACAAACGCCGCGAAAAACTGGGGCTTTCACCACCGGAACCGGAGGACCCGCAATGAAGTGGTTGGTTCTTGCATGGCTGTTTTTCCCTTTGCAGGTCCTGGCGCAATCGAAAACCGTTTTGCCGTCGGAACTGTCAATTGAGGTAACGGTCGAGGACAGCAGCGTTGTGCCGTTCACACGCGAAATGATCCTGATCACCATTCGGGGCGTGTATCGGCGCCATATTACGCGGGAAAAGCTGATACAGCCGGATTTCGATGGTTTCAGCTGGGCGCAGCTTGGACCGGATCACTGGACCGAGGAACGGATCAACGGGCGGAACTTCAAGGTTTTCACCCGGCGCATGGCGGTCTACCCGGTCAGGTCCGGTGAACTGACCATTGGCCGGTTCACCCACAGCCTGACGCTGACCGATGAAAGTGACGACTGGTTCGAACATAACATCCAGTCCGAACCTCTGACCATCGAGGTCGCCGAAGCCCCAGCCTCGGCGGACTGGTGGTTTCCGGTGCGTGATCTGCAGATCTCGGACCAATGGTCGAACGCACCGGATCAACTGTCGCCGGGTGAGGGCGTTCTGCGTGTAATCCGGATTGAGGCGCTGGGGGCGACGCCCGAGATGGTTCCCCCGATGCCCGATCTGCGCTCACCTTCCGCCATGATCTTTGCCCATCCGGAAAAACGGTTGGTGGAACTGACACCGGAAGGTCCGGTGACCTATGCTTTCTGGCGCTGGACCATTCGGCCCGGCAATGACATTTCGGGCATCGTGGAGCCCCTGCAACTCAGCTACTTTGACACCGTCACGCGCGAGGCGCGCGAGGTCACAATCTCGGCGCAGCGGGTGGCCTATGGGGCCGTCGCAAACAGTGAAATCGCCGAGGCACCCCCACCCGTTCCCAACGCCGCAAGGTTACCAGGTTGGCCGACGTTTGTGCTGGCTGTCATCGTGTTCGCAGCTGCTGTGTGGGTGGGCATGTCGGGCCGCAAACTGACCGGTTTGCAGGCGTTGCAGCGCTTTGCGGCCTTTGATCCTCTGGCGCGGGATCTCAGGGCGTGCGCCAGAAACGGAAGTGCCGGCGGTGTGCGTCAGGCCGCGGCTTCAATCATGCGGCGTGATGGACCGTCACCAACGCGCGTTGCGCAGTTGCAGGACTTTGATCGAGGCTGTTTCGATCCAAAATCTCCGGCACCCGATTTGCAGCGGTTTGCCGGGAAATTCCTGCGCAACTGACCCTTCATGAACGTCAAGGTTCTGTTTATTGGCGCATTTTTTTCGGTTTCATCCTGAAACAGTTGAACTGATCCCGATTTGCTGTACCTTTCCCAGCGGAGGAGAAATAATGCATACGGTGGGGTACCCCAAAGCGGTGGACCAGGTGTCCAACGTTTTGATTGTGGATGATCATCCGCTTTTTAGCGATGCGCTGGCTGCAGCATTGCAGCTGAGTTTCGACGACTGCTGTATCAAAAAAGCAAGCACGCTGAAACAGACGTTCGAAGTGCTTAGCGGCGGCTTCAAAGCCGACCTGATCATGTTCGACCTGAAACTGCCGGATGTGACCGGTATTTCGGGGTTTCAGCAATTGCGCGACCGGTGGCCCTCGGCCCCGGTTCTGGTGATCTCGGCGTTGGCATCGGCTGAGCTTGTCCGGTCTCTGCTGGACTATGGCGCCATGGGGTTTCTGCCCAAGGACACCTCGGCGCAGACGCTGAAATTTGCCATTCAGGAAGTTGTCGCAGGGCGCAGGTACATACCGGCAGAGTACAGCCATGCGGAAGAACCGAAATCGCCGGAAAACACGGTGTATCAGTCAAGCCCCGAGCTTTCGACGCTGACGCCGCAACAGGTGCGCATTCTCAAGCTGATCTGCGTGGGAAAGTCGAACAAGCAGATCGCATATGAACTGTCTTTGGCCGAAGCCACCGTCAAAGCGCATATCACCGCATTGCTGCGCCGTCTGGGGGTGCGCAATCGTACGCAGGCCGCTGTTCTGGTGGACTCTGTCATGGCCCGGCAAACACGGCATGAGCCGGAGGTCAAATCCTTTCTGCAACACTGAGGATCGCAAATGCGGGACCTGAAGCTGGGACCAAACTTCATCGCGATCGGCCGGTCGCTGGCCTCGGACCCACATGCCGCCGTCGAAGAGGCATGTGCGGATATCGACAGCCAGAAATCCTGCTTTGTGCTGGCATTCATTCCAAACAGGCTGGACCCGGCCGAGGTATCGCGCGGCCTGAACCGCAAACTGTCCGGCGTGCCGGTTTTTGGGTGCACCACCGCCGGGCAGATCACCGAGCTTGGATATGAATCCGACGCCCTGCTTCTGCTGTCCTTCCCAAAATCGAACTTCCGCTGCTCGTCCATCCTGTTCGAAGAACTCAGACCGCTGAATTCCACGGAAATCGCCGCAGTTGCGCAACGCCAGGCCGAGCGTTTCCGGCACACTGCAGGCTGGAACAGGCTGGCGCTGGTGTTCTCAGACGGGCTGTCGAAACAGGAGGATCTGCTGGTCTCGACGCTTGAGACTGTTCTGGATGGCCTGCCGATTTTTGGCGGATCGGCAGGCGACGGTCTACAATATGAAGAGACGTTTGTTCTGCACAGCGGCAGGGCTTACAGCAATGCTGCTGTCTTGTTGCTGATTGAAACCAACCTGAGATTCCAGGGCATTGGGTTTGATCACTTCCTGCCCATCGGGTCCGAGATCATTATAACCGATGCCGACCCGGACGAGCGCATGGTTTACGAGATAAACGGCGCACCTGCGGCGCAGGAATATGCGCGACTGGTCGGGTGTGCGGCCTCGGACCTGTCACCGCTGGTCTTTGCCGAAAACCCGCTCTTGCTGCGGCAGGACCTGAACTATTATGTCCGCGCCATACGCGAGGCGACGGATACGCAGGCCCTGTCATTTCTGGCGGCGATTGACGATGGCCTTATCATGACCCTGGGACGCGGCAAAGAGATCATCAAGACGCTGGAAGCCGGGTTGGACATTCGCGACAACGTGGGAAACGCTCCGGATTTCATTCTTGGGTTCGATTGCGTCCTGCGCAAGCTGGAAATCGAACAAAAACAACTTGGTAAACAGGTTTCGGACGTGTTGCAAACCCGTCGGGTGGTTGGGTTCAACACCTATGGGGAACAACAATCCGGCGTACATATGAACCAGACTTTCGTGGGTGTGGCCTTTTTCAAACCCGAGAAACGTGAACTGAGCTGACCATGCTGAACCCCGACGATCCGCTGGAACTTCAGGTCGTCAAACAGGCGAAAATCATCGATGCGCTGATGCGCCGTGCCAATCGCCAGAAGGATGTGGGCCCATCCGCATTCCGCGCCTTTCAGTCCGCAATCGAGCTTCAGCAACGTGTGGTCGAGCAAAGCCGGGATCTGGAACGCGCAACCACTGAACTGGAAAGCGCCCGGTACGAGCGTGAACAAACGCGAAAAACACTGGTCAAAGCCCTGTCTTCGATGGAGGAAGGGTTTGCCCTGTTCACCGACGGTGAGTTGAACCTGTGTAACGAGCTGTTTCAGGCCGTGTTTCTGGATGTGTCCGAACTTGTCAGGCCGGGACTTCGCCTGAGGCGGTTCTTTTCACTGGTAAAGGACAGCGGGCAGTTTGTTTCCTCGGACCGGGGCGTGTCGAACATGATGGATACGCTGGAACGCAATTCTCATTCCGGGATGGTATCGAGTGAGGTGATCGAACTGCGCGGCGACCGCTGGTACAAGCTTAGCGCGCAATATACCTCACCCGAGAATGTGGTCATTCTGCTGACCGACATCACGTCGGTTGTGCGACGAAATCGCGACGAAAAAGAAACCCTCATCGACCGGCAGGAGGACTATCTTCAGGCGGTTTTTCAGAACATGAGTTCCGGCGTGTGCACATTTTCCGCGGATGGCGGCATCATGATGCACAACGCGCGGTTTCGGAACCTTCTGAATGTGCCCAGATCATTGCTGCAGGGCAATGTGCCGGTGCAGACACTTTTGGATTTGTTGCGCGCGCGCGGGCTGATCAGGGCCGATGATCAACTGAAGATCGCAAAATGGCAGCTTGAGCTGAACAGCCGGGGTTGGCTGCGCAAACGCGTGCGCGACGGGGCGGACCGGGTTCTGGACATTCAGGCCAACCAATTGCCGGATGGCGGGTTTCTGGTTGAACTCAAGGACGTGACGCTTGAGGCGCGCGCCACAGAGACGCTGGAGAACCGCGTCATGGAACGCACCGCCGAACTGACCCGCGCCAATGAAAAGCTGACCCGCGAATATGAAGAAAAGGCCAATGTAGAAGAGGCGCTGCGCATCGCCAAAGAACGCGCCGAGGCGGCGGTGTCGTCCAAGACCCGTTTTCTGGCGGCCGCCAGTCATGACCTTCTTCAGCCGATCAATGCCGCCAAGCTGATGATTTCGACCCTGACCGAAATTTCGCGCAACACCGAGCTTTACGAGATGGTCGAGCGTCTGGACGGTGCCTTTGGATCAGCCGAACAGCTGCTTCACTCGCTGCTCGATATCTCGCGGCTTGAAACGGCTGATCCGGACACGGTGTCGCCAACCAATGTCAGTCTGGCCTCGGTCATTGCCGGTATTCAGGGCGATCAGTCGCTGGTGGCCGAGAACAAGAACATCCGGTTGGACGTGGTGACTTGTTCGGGCTTTGTGTATTCCGACCCGGTCTATCTTTTGCGGTCGATCCAGAATCTGGTCGTAAATGCCATTCAGTACACCGAACCTGGCGGCAGGGTTCTGGTGGGGTGCCGCAACCGCGGTGACAAAATCGTGCTGCAGGTGTGGGACACCGGAATAGGCATCGCGCGAAAGGATCAGGCGCGCGTGTTCGAGGAATTCGCCCGGGCGGACAACGTGCCGCTGGGCTCGGGCATGGGGCTGGGTCTGTCTGTGGTCGACCGGGCCTGCCGTCTGTTGGGGCACACATTATCCCTGCGGTCCAAGCCGGGCGTCGGGTCCGTGTTCAGCATCGAAATGGACCGGGTCGAGGCGGAACGCAGCGCAAGCGAGCCCCTTGATTTGCTGCCAAACACCGGGGACGTGCCGCTGGATTACATCGCGCTTGTCATCGAGAATGATCGCGATGTTCTTTTTGGCACAACCCAGTGGCTGGAACAAAACGGTGCCAGCGTCCTGCCCGCCGGATCTCCGCAAGAGGCCATTCAGTTTGTCACCGATATCGGGATGCCGCCCGACATCATACTGGCGGATTATCAGCTTGATGACGGCGAAACCGGCGTGGACGCGATCCGTCAGATCCGCGAAATGACCCAGACACGGGTTCCGGCCATTCTGATCACCGCAGATCGCAGCGAGGCGGTGCGCAAAGCCGGTCTGCGGCATGAGATATCGGTGATGACGAAACCGGTGAAACTGTCGCGATTGCGGCCATTGATTATATGGAAGATCCAGCGCAGCGTGGTGACTCAGGCGCTGGACACCGACAAAAGTCGGCAATGACACGACCGCTGAAGGCCATACTCTCAACTGTGGGAGGAGATCGACTCATGAGGATGATTTTATTCGGGCTGGCGATGGTCGGCCTAAGCTTCAATCCGGCCCATGCGGCACCGGTTGAGGCGGAACAGGCCTATGATCTTCTGTTTCAGGGGGGTGTTCTGGACACGATCGGCCGGGACAAAGAGCTTGTTTACCAGCGCACTGTGACAAACCGACTGAAACCCGAAGCCGCCGAGCGCGATACCGGGGACATCGCGCTTAGTTTCACCGAGGACGGAACAGAGATGGCACAGCTAGAGTTCCGTCAGGACGAAAAGCACCGTGCGATGGGGGTCTTTCCGGCCAGTGTCGGCAACCCGATGATCATGGTGTTCTATGAAAGCACCATCCGGGACATGGCGGAATCCGCCGGTGGCAGCCCGTTCTACATTCGCAACCGAGTCAAGGACGCCTTGGTGCAACCAGCCGAAATGGTTGAAGGCGAGGCTGTGGTCGACGGCAAAACCGTGCCCGTGCAGACCATTCGAATGCGCCCCTTTGCACAGGACCCGAACAGGGATCGGATGCAGGGCTTTGGGGATCTGGTTCTCAGCGTCACTGTTTCCGAGCAGGTGCCGGGCTGGTATCTGCGCCTTGTCGCCGAGACTGAACCCGCAGATGGCAGCAATGCGGTTTACCGGTCGGAAATGCAGTTCGAAGGGGTGCAGGAGGGGCGGCAATGACAAAAACGGCCCGGCTGGCAGCTTTTGCCGTGGCGATCTGCGCGGCGATCCCATCCGTATCTGTGGCGCAAAGCGTTGCAGAGCGGTTGAATGACTATCCCACCGCTGCGCGGGCTGATTACGTGTTCGCCTGTATGGTCACGAATGGTCAGTCCCGCGAAATGCTGGACCGGTGTTCGTGCTCGATTGATCTGATTGCGTCGATTCTGCCCTATGAGAGATATGAGCAGGCCGAAACGGTCCTATCGATGCGCCGGGTAGGCGGCGAGCGCATGGCGTTTTTCAAAAGCGCGGTCATGGCGGAAACGATGGTGGCCGACCTGCGCAGGGCACAGGCCGAAGCTGAAGTGGTCTGTTTCTGAACCCGAACCGTCCGCCGATTAACTGGACGTTGATTTCGGCAGGTCGGCTTGGAAACTGTTGCCTTCGGTATCGGTTGCCTTGACCGTCAGCGTGGTTGTTCCGTTGTCGTTATACGCAAAGCGGAAGGCCGGGTTTTCCGAAATGGAAATGCCGCCTTCCATGGTGAACAGCAACTCATCGCCCTGCCAGACCTCAAGATGGTCAATGAAATGCGCGGGGATAAACAGCTGGGTGATCTGATCGCGCTGCAGGCCTGAATAGTTCGGGTGCCGGATCATGATCTGGGCTTCGCGGCGCGGGGTCGAGATTTGCGCCTGCTCCCCAAAGCTGCGCAGCTTCATCTTGCCCATCGACGCCAACGCCACCTCGGGGTCGCGGCTGGCTGGCGCGGAACATCCACCAGACGCTTTTACAAAGCGGCCCGCCATATGCAGCCCCTCTTGTGTCTCGGCAATCACGCGGATGTTCGAATACTGGTCAACGCGCACCCGCATTTCGAAATCCAGTTCCCCCATGGCCGGGGAAAAGGTGAAAACGCCGGCAATCGGCGCCGGGTTTTCATCAATCACGACGGTCGCGGATTTGATTTGCGCGTTTGGGTCGAGTTGCTTCAACAGGATCGGAACCGTCGCCGCATCATGGGCGCGGTAGGGCGCGTCCACGGACAAAAAAGTTTCGGCACTGCCGAGTTGGGCGTCACCGACAACATCGTAGCGCAAATCCTGCCAGGTCTCGCTTTCGACCAGCGGATTCTTGGCGGATTGGTCTGCCCAAACAGGCAGCGACAGTGCAAGTGAAAGGACCATCGAGGGTCCGACGAATCTGGCCATGTTGTCTCCTCCGGCAACCGGTGCCGCAAAATATGCCACAAAACCCCAATAAAATATACGCCGACAAAAGGCTGTGTGGCTTCCACGGCGCGTTATGTCAAAGTTCCGGGCGGAGGATTGCGATGTTTGAAGCCGTTTTCATGTTGTGTCTGGAAGCGTCAGACGGGCTGTGCAGAAATCAGCTTTTGCCGGGATACGAGGCCTCAAGTCAGGAGGTATGCGAGCAGATGCTGGTCGCGGACCCTCCGTTTGACGATCCCGAACAGACTGCGGATGCCTTTTGCCAACCCGTTGGCATTTCGCTGGAATTTGACGAGATCGCGCCCGGTCTGTTTGTCCATCGCGGCCGGATCGAAGAACCGAACGCCGACAATCTTGGGGACGTGTCCAATATCGGGTTTGTCCTCGGTGAGGACAGTGTCGCAGTGGTGGACACCGGCACCGCCCCCTGGATGGGAGAGGCCATTTGGCGCGCCATTCGGCAACGAACGGACAAACCCGTCAGTCACGTAATTTTGACCCATATGCACCCGGATCACGTCCTTGGAACCGCGCCCCTGGCGCGATCGGGCGCGCAGGTGGTGGCCCATTCGGGGCTGGAAAGGGCGCTGCTGGACAGACAAGCCAACTATGTCGAAAGCCTGAGCGCCCTGATCGGCCCCACGAAATACCTTGGGGCTGATCCGGTCGTGGTCGATATGCCGGTCAGCGGGGACGGCGAGATTGATCTGGGCAACCGCAGGTTGGCCCTGCGCGCCTGGCCGTCTGCGCATACCAGCAACGATCTGACCGTTTTGGATCAGGACTCGGGCATTCTGTTCACCGGTGATCTGGTTTTCCACATGCACACGCCAGCACTGGACGGTCGGCTGGTCGGCTGGCGGCGTGTGTTGAATGAGATGTCAGATATGGATGTCACCCGGATCGTGCCGGGGCATGGCGGTCCGGTGCTGGCATGGCCCGAGGGCGGGGAAGATATGCAACGGTATCTGGACGTGCTGGAAACCGACACGCGGGCGGCAATTGACAGCGGCCAGCGGCTTGGCGACGCGGTGGAAACCATCGCGCAGGGCGAGGCCGGAAAATGGGAGTTGTTCGAGGCCTATAACCCCCGCAACGCAACCGTCGCCTTTACCGAGCTTGAATGGGAATAAACCCGCTCAGCCCTGATCCGACGCGAGTTGTTGCAGCATCTGCGAAATGGCGAACAGGCGGCGCTCGATGATCTGCGGGGTTTCGCACAGATAGGTGATCGAGCGCTGGCGGTCGGAATAGATCAACTGATCCCAATCCAACTGCTCTTCCAGCGCATCGACCCTGTCATAGTCCGGGGGATCGGCGGTCAGGGCCTGATCCATATCGGCGCGGGCCAGGTCGATCTTGTCTGCCAGATCAATCTGTTTCAGCGAAAACTCTCCGATGCCGCCGATGATACGGGCACGGCGTTTTGACAGCGTGTCGAACACTCGCTGAAAGACCCGGCCCAGCACATCCGTGTCGCCGTTGTGGCGGGCCGCGAAGGCTGCGACGCTTGGCTGAAGCTCTTCCAATTCGATGCGGCGCAGGGCCAGAAGGCCTGCCATTTCGTCGATCTCGGGCTGCAGGTCGGTTGCCGCGTCGTCAATCTGATGCGGCCACATCAGGCCCAGGGACAGATTTTCGACCTTGCGTTGAATACAGGGCCAGGTCGGGTCGGAAAAATCCGCCGCAAAACCGGGGCCCGCCACACTGATCAAGGCCAGGGCCGCTATGGTCTGCTTGTTCAACATCGCAGGTCTCCTTCCCCCGGATACTATGCCCGAAGCCTGCGCGCTGAGTCTACCAAACCCAATACACACCATTGTCTTAATTGTTTGAGTGACATGCCAGCCGTCATACTCGAACCAAGCACACGGTGTCTGAATGATTCCGGTG
The DNA here is from genome assembly GCF_056533855.1 of Ruegeria sp. F11. NCBI lineage: Bacteria > Pseudomonadati > Pseudomonadota > Alphaproteobacteria > Rhodobacterales > Roseobacteraceae > Ruegeria > Ruegeria sp. F11. Next base: position 44,092 of record NZ_JBQFOW010000019.1, read on the forward strand.
CAAGGGAGGACAGACACATATGAGAACGCGCGCGGCAGTTGCTTTGGCGGCAGGTCAGCCTTTGGAGATTATGGAGGTTGAGCTTGCTGGCCCCAAGGCGGGCGAAGTTCTGATCGAGGTCAAAGCAACAGGGCTTTGCCATACGGACGAATTCACCCGGTCCGGTGACGATCCCGAAGGTATCTTTCCGGCCATCCTGGGTCATGAGGGCGCGGGCGTTGTTCTTGAGGTGGGCGAAGGCGTCACCAGCCTGGAAGTTGGTGATCACGTGATCCCGCTTTACACGCCCGAATGTCGTGAATGCGAATATTGCCTGAACCCCAAAACAAACCTCTGCCAGAAAGTGCGCGCCACGCAGGGGGCGGGCTTGCTGCCGGATGGCACCACCCGGTTCAGCATGTTGGATGGAACGCCGATCCATCACTACATGGGCTGCTCGACCTTCGCCAATCACACGGTGGTGCCCGAGATTGCGCTGGCCAAGGTCCGCAAGGACGCCCCGTTCGACAAGATCTGCTATATCGGCTGCGGCGTCACCACCGGCATCGGCGCGGTGATCAACACCGCCAAGGTCGAGATCAGCTCGCGCGGGGTTGTGTTCGGCCTGGGCGGTATCGGGCTGAACGTGATCCAGGGTCTGCGCATGGCGGGTGCGGATCAGATCGTTGGTGTCGATCTGAATGACGGCAAGGCTGAAATGGCGACTCATTTCGGCATGACCGATTTCGTGAACCCGTCGAAAGTCAGCGGCGATCTGGTTGCGCATCTGGTCGAACTCACCGGCGGCGGCGCGGATTACACCTTTGACGCAACGGGCAATGTGGGCGTGATGCGGACCGCGCTGGAATGCGCGCACAAAGGATGGGGCGAAAGCATCATCATCGGCGTGGCGCCTGCAGGGGCGGAAATCTCGACCCGTCCGTTCCAGCTGGTCACCGGCCGGTCCTGGCGCGGGACGGCGTTCGGAGGCGCAAAGGGCCGCACCGATGTGCCCAAGATCGTCGACTGGTACATGGACGGAAAGATCGAGATCGACCCGATGATCACCCACAAGCTGAAGCTTGAAGAGATCAATCACGGGTTCGATCTGATGCACGAAGGCAAATCGATCCGGGCAGTAGTGGAGTACTGACATGGATCTCAAGGTCATCTCACAAAACCGCAGTTTCGGAGGGGAGCAGACAGTTTACTCTCACCAGTCCGAAACCTGCGATTGTGAGATGACCTTTGCAGTTTATCTTCCGCCTCAGTCCAGGAATGGCCCGGTCCCGGTTTTGTGGTACCTGTCCGGACTGACTTGCACCCATGAAAACGCCATGACCAAAGGCGGGTTTCAGGAAGCTGCAGCGGATTTCGGGGTCGCGGTGATCTTTCCCGACACATCCCCTCGCGGGGAAGATGTTGCAGACGATGATGCCTATGATCTTGGGCAGGGGGCTGGCTTTTACGTCAACGCAACCCGCGATCCGTGGCGGTCGCATTTCAGGATGTATGACTACATTGTCGAAGAGCTGCGCGACATCGTTCTAAGAAACTTCCCGGTTCAGGACGTGCACGGAATTACCGGCCACTCCATGGGCGGGCATGGCGCGCTGACGATCGCGATCCGCAACGCTGAGAAGTTCGAAGCACTGTCGGCCTTTGCGCCGATTGCCCATCCGACCCGGTCCGATTGGGGCCGCAAGCAACTCAGCAGCTATCTGGGCGATGACGAAAACACCTGGGCCGAACACGATTCAACGCTACTTTTGGAAGAGTACGGCTGGAAAGGCGATCTGCTGATTGATCAGGGCGCGGATGACCAGTTCCTTGACCTGCTCAAGCCAGAAGCCCTGGCCAACATGATGGCAAAGCGTCGCCAGCCCGGACAGATCAGAATTCAGCAGGGGTATGACCACTCGTACTTCTTCGTGAACAGCTTTGCGCGGGACCATGTGGAATGGCACGCCGAGCGGCTCAGCCAATGAAAACAGCAAGGAAAGATCAATAGTGTTCAGAACAGTTATATCAGCGGCCTGCCTCATGATTGTGCCGATTGTTGCAAGCGCCGAGGGCGACCCGGAAGCAGGGGCCAAGGTGTTCCGCAAGTGCAAGGCCTGCCATGCGGTCGGCGAAGGGGCCGAAAACAAGGTCGGCCCGGCGTTGAACGGCATTGTTGGCCGACAGGCCGCCACGGTCGCGGATTTCGGCTATTCCCCCACCCTGATCGAACTGTCCGAGGGCGGTCTGGTCTGGACGCCTGAAGAACTGGACGCGTTCCTGACCAAGCCGCGTGACTATGCCAAGGGCATCAAGATGACATTTGCCGGTCTGCGCAAGGAAGAGGACCGGGTCAACATTATCGCCTATCTTGCGACCTTCCCCGACGAAGGATCGTAAGACGCGAAATCGCTCGCCCCCGAACTTGGCCAGAGGAGAGGCCGCCGGGTGAGCAAACTACGGCACCGTAGTCCAACCTGGCTGAGGTGTTTCATTGCAGCGGCATCGCTGCACTCAAGGGAGGAGATTGAATGAAAAAGTTATCGCTTTGGACCTCCGGGATCGCCATTGCCATGGCCAGCACGGCATATGCCAATGACGACCTGATTGCCCAGATGGATAACCCGAAACAATGGGCGATCCAGACGGGTGACTACAAGAACCAGCGCTATTCGGAACTGGATCAGATTACTGCGGACAACGTAGGCGATCTGCAGGTTGCGTGGACATTCTCGACCGGCGTTCTGCGCGGGCACGAAGGTTCCCCGTTGGTGATCGGCGACATGATGTATGTCCACACGCCGTTCCCCAATATCGTTTACGCGCTTGATCTGGCCAACGAAGGCAAGATCGTCTGGAAGTATGAACCCAAGCAGGACCCGGACGTCATTCCGGTGATGTGCTGTGACACCGTGAACCGCGGTGTGGCCTATGCGGACGGCAAGATCTTCCTGCATCAGGCGGACACCAAGGTTGTCGCGCTGGACGCCAAATCCGGTGACGTGGTCTGGGAAGTGCAGAACGGCGACCCGGCGATTGGTGAAACCAACACGGCCACTGTGCTGCCGGTGAAGGACAAGGTCATTGTCGGCATTTCTGGTGGCGAATTCGGTGTGCGCGGGTCGGTCACGGCCTATGACATGAACTCGGGCGAGCAGGTCTGGCGCGCCTATTCCATGGGACCGGATTCCGACATTCTGGCCGACCCGGAAAAGACCACCCATCTGGGTAAACCGGTTGGCGCGGACTCGGGCACCAATACCTGGGAAGGCGATCAGTGGAAGATCGGTGGCGGCACCACATGGGGCTGGTACTCGGTCGATCTGGACGAGAACCTGATGTACTACGGCACCGGGAACCCGTCGACATGGAACCCGGCGCAGCGTCCGGGCGACAACCGCTGGTCGATGACCGTCATGGCACGTGACATCGACACTGGTATGGCGCGCTGGTTCTACCAGATGACGCCGCATGACGAATGGGACTATGACGGCATCAATGAAATGATCCTGACGGAACAGGAAATTGATGGCACCGAGCGCAAGCTGCTGACCCATTTCGACCGCAACGGTCTGGCCTATACGATGGACCGCGTGACGGGTGAGTTGCTGGTGGCGGAAAAGTATGACCCGGTCGTCAACTGGACATCCGGCGTCGACATGGACCCCAACAGCGACACCTATGGTCGTCCGGCGGTTGTGGCTCAGTATTCGACGGAACAGAACGGCGAGGACGTGAACTCGACCGGTATCTGCCCGGCGGCTCTGGGTACAAAAGACCAGCAGCCTGCGGCCTATTCGCCGAAGACCCAGGTGTTCTACGTGCCGACAAACCACGTCTGCATGGACTATGAACCCTTCCGTGTCTCCTACACCGCAGGTCAGCCCTATGTGGGTGCGACGCTGGCGATGTACCCGGCCCCCGACAGCCACGGTGGCATGGGCAACTTCATCGCGTGGGACAACATCAACGGTGAGATCAAGTGGTCGCTGCCCGAGCAGTTCTCGGTCTGGTCCGGTGCTCTGGCAACTGCGGGTGACGTCGTGTTCTACGGCACGCTCGAAGGCTATCTGAAGGCCGTTCATGCCGAAACCGGTGAGGAACTTTACAAGTTCAAGACACCGTCGGGTATCATCGGTAACGTGATGACCTATGAACAGGGCGGCAAGCAGTACATCGGCATCCTGTCGGGTGTTGGTGGCTGGGCCGGTATCGGTCTGGCGGCTGGTCTGACCAACCCGAATGACGGTCTGGGTGCTGTGGGTGGCTATGCCGCGCTCAGCGACTATACCGCGCTGGGTGGCCAACTGACCGTGTTCGCTCTGCCGAACTAAGCAAAACCCCGGCGCGGCCCGTGATGGCCGCGCCGGATTTCCACTTGCAGCAAACGAGACATCCATGACGCATCTAAAACGTCTTTCGGCAGCTTTACTTTTGTCCGGCCTTCCGCTTGCTGCGGCGGCCGACAATCTGACGGTCGCGTATTCCGAGGATGGGCGGTACTACACCGAAGACGATATCCCGACGTTCAACATCGCCGAAGACGGAACGGTGGACTGGATGACATTCTCGGGCTTTCGCCGCTATCATGCGGAATGCCACGTCTGTCACGGCCCGGATGGCGAGGGATCAACCTATGCCCCGGCTTTGAAGCAATCCGCGCTGGACATGGACTATTACGATTTCGTCGATGTTGTCACCAATGGACGCCAGGTGGTCAACGCCGCCGAAAACTCGGTCATGCCGGGCTTTGGCGACAACCCGAATGTGATGTGCTTTCTGGACGACATCTATGTTTACCTGAAAGCGCACGGTTCTGAGGCGATCCCGCGCGGACGCCCGCCGAAGAAAGAAGCGAAATCGGATGTAATCCGAGAGGATGAAGATGCCTGCATGGGCTAAGACCTGCCTTGCCATTCTGGGGTTTGCCGCCTGTTTTTCGCAGGCGGCGCCTGCTGTTGCGCAGACCTCGGATCTGGTTTCGAACACGGCTTTTCGTGTCTGCGCTGACCCGGCCAATTACCCTGTCTCGTCCGAAGATGGATCGGGATACGAAAACAAACTGGCCGAGCTGATGGCGGGGAAACTGGAACTGCCGGTTCAATATGTCTGGTTTCCTCAGGCGACCGGGTTCATTCGCAACACGCTGACCGCCAAGCGCTGTGATGTCGTGATCGGCTATGCGCAGGGGCATGAGCTGGTGCAGAACACCAATCACTACTATACCTCGGCCTATGCGCTGATCGTACCCGATGACAGCGACCTGGCACAGGTCGATACGCTGGCCGACCCGGCGCTTCAGGGACGGAAGATCGGCGTCGTGGCCGGCACGCCGCCGGCGGCCCATATGGCGCGCAACGGCCTGATCGGAAAAGCCAAGCCTTACAACCTTTTTGTCGACCGCCGTGTGGAAAGCCCCGCCATCGATATGCTGAACGACCTGCAATCCGGCGAGATCGACGCCGCAATCCTGTGGGGTCCTTTGGGCGGCCCTCTGGTCAAGGCGGATTATCCGGGCTTCAAGGTGATCCCTCTGGTCAAGGAAGAGCTGCCGCCGCGTCTGTTCTACCGCATCACTATGGGTGTGCGACAGGGCGAGAAGGTGTGGCAGCGGCAGCTGAATTCCCTGATCCGGCGCAATCAGGATGAAATCAACGCGGTTCTGGCCGAAGCAGGTGTGCCGCTGGTGAACGATCTGGGAACCGAGGTGCTGGAGCTGTCGCAATGATCCGCGCCCTTCTGGCATTTGCGATCCGCACAGGCGCTGCGGCGGCCCATACCGTTCCAGAGCCGTCCGACTACGGCAT
>NZ_JBQFOW010000020.1:0-48116 GCF_056533855.1 Ruegeria sp. F11
ACAATCTCTTCGGGCCTCGGTCGCTTGTTTGCCATTCGTAGTCCTCCGTCTCCTAAACATAACGGTGGACCCGTTCAGTTGGGGAGGCTCATGTTGCTGGAAATTTTCAGGCGTAATTTGTTGCCAATCAGCCCAAGAACCCCAACGTCTTTGAGCAAAGCCTGCATCTTCCAGTCAAATTCCAACAACGCATCAAATACTAACAACCAGTCCTGGCAGATTTTGAAAGGCGGTCAAATAGGTGAACGTAGTTTTGGGGGTTTTTGCGGGCTCTCCTGGGATGTTTTCGCGCCAGCGATATACAATCCGAAGGGGTTTTAGCACCGGCTTTCGTGCAGCGCACCCTGCCTGTCTTGGAATAGTGGCAAAAGCCGATTTCATGCACCATTTCGTGAATAATCGTACGCGCCATGCTCTCCGGACTCTTCAGAAGAAACTTCGTGCAAATATAAAGCTTTCTTATACCGCCTGCAGCACGGACAAAGGCCGAATTTCCCCGCTTGCATTGTTTGTCGTCGTACGCGGCTCTGACGAAACGGATTCTCCGCTTCCTGAGCGATCTTTCGATACGCTTGACCCGACGATGCATCCGCCGGATTTCACCTTGCGTTACGGCTTTTCTGCCGAAAAACATGTAAACGAAAGGCATTTTGAAATAGGCCGAGCGACGGCGTCTTGCCCGTTTTAACAAACCGCCGCGTTGCTTGGCGATTCGATCAAACACACATTTGGCTCGTTTCGCCTGTTTCTCGGCAATTCTCAATGCTTTGCGTATGTCATTCTTCTCTTTTGATGAAAAATATCCTTTCCAGACAGGCTCGCGCGCGTCCTGATCGTCATCCATCTCGACTTCGTCGAAATATTCAAAACCGCCGTCGTCAAAAGCCTCTTCATCGTCGACCGCCTCGGAATCGTCGGTCGCGAAGTCAAGGTGCCGGCTTTCATCCTCATGGTCATCGGCATCATCGATGTCGAAATCGTCTTCGGCAATCGACTCGAAATCCTCGCCCCAGCCATCGGCGTCATCAAGATCGTTATCTTCGAGGTCGCCCTCATCTGCGTCTTCGTCGTCGTAGGCGTCCTCCTCGGCGTCTTCGTCGTCCGAGCAGTCAGCCTCGAAGTCTTCGTCGTCGGCGTCCTCCATCAGGCATTGGGGACAGTTACAAGGCGCGTATCTGCGGCGCCTTCCGCGACGACCGCGCCGGGCGTCCAGATCCTCGTCGCCATCATCATCGTCGTCTAAGTCCTCGCCCGCCCAATCCAGTTCATCTAGATTTTCGTCATCGAAATCGTCGTCGTCATCGTCGTACTCGTCTTCGAACGCGTCGTGTTCGTCATCAAAATCTTCTCCCGCATCATCATCCATCAGGCATTGGGGGCAACTGCAGGGCGCGTATCTACGACGTCTTCTTTTCCTGCCGCGCCGCGCATCGTTATTCTCGTCTTCGTCGTCGTCAAGAATGTCGTCCCATTCACCGAGCGCGAAGTCTTCGCCATCGTCAAATTCGTCGTTATCTTCGAAGTCGTCTTCGCGATCTTTACACGCACAGTCACTATCGTCTTCGTCATCATCCATCAGACATTGCGGGCAGCTACAGGGGGCATATCTGCGGCGTCTCCGTCGGCGCCTGCCACGCCGGGCGTCCATGTCCTCGTCTTCATCATCGTCTTCGAAGGCGTCATCCCAACCGTCCAACGCAAGATCGTCATCGTCGTCGTCGTCAAATCCGTCTTCGTGTTCACCCTCGACAGTCACATCGTCAAAATCGCCATCGTCAAAATCTTCATCCGCATCGTCGTCATCCATCAAACATTGCGGGCAGCTACAAGGGGCATATCTGCGGTGTCTCCGTCGGTGGTGCCTACGCCGCCCGCGACGGGCGTCCATGGCCTCGTCTGCATCGTCGAGACCAAAGATGTCGTTCATGTCCTCCGCCACAAGGGCATTTAGTTCGTCGCGGTCCATGGCATCCTCTGAGCCAGATAAATTCCTCTTGCAAAATATACGTAGTTATCGTTGTTGCGCAGGGCCTTACGCAAGTTGCCCGCCCGCACCAACTTGCGTGCGCCGATGCGGTAGCACCGGGCGTCGGATCCCCGGTTACAAACGCGATCCCTCTGGTCGCCGATACTGAGCCGCTGGTGCAGCATCTCATGCAGGATCACCAATGCTCCTTCGTTCAGGGATTTGCGCAGCGTCCGAGGGCAAACCCGAATTGTCCCGTAGATCGAAGCATTGGCAAGCAACGAACTTCGGCACCGGCCCGTGGCCTCCATAAGGCAAGCGAATTTGACCGGACGTTTTTTGCCGCCAAAATCATAACCTTTTTCGAAACGGTCGGTGACACGTTTGAATGTTATACGAACAAATCGAAAGTTTGCCTCGGCGTAGCGCCCAAACCAGTGACTTGGCGCACCGCTGTATTCGTCGAAAATATCGTCGGTTCTAACTTTCTTCCGCTCGTTCCAAATGTGGCGACGGTCCGGTGCCGGGTACGAGGCGAGCCGGTTCATAAACAACTCGGCGGATTTTGCGTAAAGATAGGCGCAAGCATAAAAACCTTCCAGTTTCTTGCGCTTGAAAGAAGAGCAGCCTTTCAAGATGGCTGGACGGCGGGGCAACACCCCCCCTCCCCTGTCCGACGATATGTCAGCATGCTGATAGGACATTGCACGCCTACCCGTTTACATTCCAGTCGGCCAGTTCAATGAGGCCGTCATTCGTTTCCGAGACACAGGCCGCGAACAGGCGCGCCTGGTAGGCTCGAGTCGGATCAGCAGAATTCACCACGGCGGTAAACCGGATACCCGATGGCCGCCATACTACGCGCCCGCGCTTTTTGCCACGGCGGATCCTGACCCGCCGCCGTGGAATAATACCGTAGACGCCATTTTGTCCCCGCGTGAGGAAGAAGACCGACGTCGTGCCGTTGGTGCTGGTTGGGATGTGATCACTTCGTACAATCGGTACACCGTTATAGATTGCTATTCTCGAGCCGCGCAGCTTGCGGCTTTGGCGAATAATTGGCCGAAAACCGCTATCGCGTTGAAGCTGCAGCAGGCGTCGTACGGCGCGAGAGTTCATAACGATAAGGTCGCACCGTCCGGCCCGCGAGCGGATATCGAACATTGCTTCATCCAGCACATCCAATCGATCCCCGGGGGAGGCGTTGATCTGCCGTCCCATACCGATATCCACCAGCCGTCGCAGGCCATCGAATTCTTCCGGATTGGTCGCGCTGTTGCCGTTAATAAGCGCGTCTTCCAGCCGGTTGCAGATAGCAAATGCAGAAGCCCGTTTCATGAAGCGGGTAAAATTGATGTTACGCTGCAGCAGTTGCTGGCTGATCAGCCTGACATCGAAATGGGTGGCGATTTCCTTGAGAGCATATTCCTGACTCGGCGCGTTTGGAGGCGCGGCGAATTCGTAAAGTGTCTCGGGGACCGGGTTGATCGTCGAACTTTCATGATTATAAAAATCAGCATTCACAGCCGATCTTGAACCCTCGTGGCCCAACACAAGGTAACGCTGGCCGTATCGAATTGGTTTCCATGGAAGAAACATCCGCAACTGACCGATTACCCGGTTGATATTCCCTGTATCTTCGCTGCTGTATCGGCGTGGGTTTGCATTGAGCGTAGGGTTCGCAATCAATGAAACGGAGGAGAGGCTCTCTGCCATAACAACTCATTCCAATGCTAAGATTGAGGCCAAAATTTTTGCGGCCAATGAGAAAAAATAATTCCAGATTGTAACACAGAGCTACATTTCAATCCAGTGGTGCGCCGTACCGATCAAATTCCTGGCGTTTCTGAGCGCGCCAAGTTTCAGTTTTCAGTACGTCTCATATGGCCGAAAAAACGGTCCTTTATCGGACTTATGTCGACTTACACAGGCTACCTGCCGACACCCCTAAATTGGTCGTTCGTGCGCTTGCAGCAATTTGCGTACACTTATTCGACAACCCGGTTTGTGAGTTAGGCAACCGCCCTGCCCGCCTCAAGCCAAGTTCTTCTGACAAGACCTCCACGACATTGCGTCACTGATGCGGCGGGTTGCGGCCCGCTTGAATTTCCTGCACACGTTCAGGCCAAGTTGAACGGATATAGGCGAGAATGTCCCAAATATCGTCGTTGGTGAGGGTATCCCCAAATCCGGGCATGCCACTCGCAAAGCCGTCGACGCCGCGCGCGGCCAACGCGGCCTCGCCACCTAGTTGGGTGTATTCGAATAAAAGCTGGTTGTCGTGGTGCCAGGTATCACGCAAGCTGACCTTCATGCATAGTGCAACATCGGTCAATGTGGGCTCGATGCAGACCTCCGAGCCAGTGCAGCATAAACACGTTCGCCGAGATAAAGATCTTCAGGTCGGCCCATACCGGCCATTCACCCGATGATAGCAACGCTGCGGTGCGGCCCGTCGAACCAGCCATTCGCTGCAAACGCGAAGTCTGAGTTCTGGCCAACTCACCCAATGCGGACAAAAGCCGCCTTTGAGGGCCATCGGTTAAATGACTGCTTTCGGTTTGCATGGACACTACCCATGCAAGAATTGTTCAGCAGCAGACCGGTCCGCCTCCGCAATCTCGTAGGCCCAAGATCGAAAAGCCTCAACCTTGGGAGAGTGCCATTTATGACGTCCGGCAAGGAGGCAGATGTCACCGTCAGACGATTTGCACACCATGTCCGGAAACGGGGCAACCAACGTTCCCGATTGCAATTCTTCGCGACACAGGACAAGGTCGGCCATCACAACTCCAACACCCATGACCGCCGCCTTGGTTGCGATGTCAATGTTGGGAAAATCCTGACCTTTAGCCGGGTCTACGCCTACGTTCCGGAAAGCACCGACCCATGTCTTCCAGTCGGAGTGACTTCTTGTTTCGTGCAGCAATTCACAGTCGGCAAGCGCCTCAGGAGATTTCAGCGACTTATTGCGACGATAGTCCGGCGTACAGGCCGGGGTGAGAATGATCGGAAAAAGTGTCTGCACCTCAAGATCATGCGAGCGGTTCGACAAGTTGGATATAGAGAAACCTATATCAGCATTGATTGGGTCGAAGCCGCCATCTGGATAAAAATCTGTTATCAGACTCACATTGAACTCTGGATGAGCTTCTCTGAAACCTTCCAATTTTGGCAGCAACCACCTGATTGACGTCCCCGGCGGGCAAACGATGCGCAACTCGTTGGCATCCGCGGAAACTTCTTCCGCTGCGCGCCCGATCATGCCAAAAGCTTCCGATATAGTGGGCAGAAACGCGGTGCCCGCTGGCGTCAACCGGACGCCCTGAGCCAGCCGCTCAAAGAGCTGAACGCCCAAATGGTCTTCCAGCAGCTTGACGTGCCGACTGATCGCGCCGCGCGTCACATTGAGCTCTTCGCTTGCACCCACAAAGCCGCAGTGACGTGCTGCGGCTTCAAAGGCCCTGAGGGCGTTAAGTGGTGGTAGTCTTGTCATGTATAAGGCTCATTTTTTCTAATCCTTTGGATGCAAAATCTTGGTTTGCTAGAAAGTCTCCACTCGCGGTATCCCTCAGTCAAGCTAGAAAGCATGAGGAAAATTCTATGTTAACCGGTCTGCTCGGGAATGGTTCGTCGATTAGGAAAGTCACGGATGTTTTAGCTGTGTGCAAAAAATGTATGCCTATGTCACGGGTAGAAACACCTGACTCGCGGCTACAAAAGCAACTGGAGCATCTTGCCCTGAGCGCCCCGCACATGCTGGCGGACATAGGGTTTGAGCGCGACGTCGAAGCGAGTTCCAGCGAAAAGGCAGTGTGGCGCCGGGGCGCTCACAGCGTGATCATCTTTAGCCCCATACATGCCTCCGCCTTCATTTGAAGTCTTTTCAAGCAAATTAACAGAAAGTTTTGCGCCAATGCCATCTCTTGGTTGACGTAAAGAACCAGACATTCGAACCGGTTGCAGGGTAATGTCAGAGGAATCACATTCTGCCGTCCTTCTTGGCACTCTCTTCGAACGAGAGCTCGCAAGAAACTAATCTGTAAAGAAAAAGACTTTGCAGAGCGGCGCGAAACAAAAGAACAGGCAACTTAAACGGTATCAGATCAATTTAATCTGACAAGACCGCGACGAGGCCAAGCAACTTGGGCCCAACTCCCGAGTTGTGGCCATGACGCCGCTTTTGGATGCATTGTTTGTTGCCGCAATGCCCGAGGTCACAAATACGCGCACGAACGATCACAACACTGCCCTGCACACCCTTCTAAGGCACGAGCTGCTCGCAGCGAAGGACGTACCGCTCAGTCTGGTTTTGCCGAAAGACGCGCGACTTCAGCGGCCTGCTCAAGCTGCCCTTGACGACCCTGGCAACGTTCGTTCGGTGGAAGCATGGTTGTCAGATGTGCCTGCCAGTCGAAAGACCATTGAACGCCTTTTTATTGCAGAAACGGGCATGCCGCCGTCAAAATGGTTGCGGCACGTGCGGGTTCTTCATGCTGTCTCGCTGCTTGCATCGGGTGCCAGCGTAACCTCGGTAGCGTTCGACATGGGATACGAGTCGACAAGCGCGTTCAGCTATATGTTCCGACAAACGCTTGGCGTAAGTCCAAGAGAGGTTCAAAAAGACAGAGTTCTCGTACCAAATACGGCTAGGTGATTGCGGCCCATACCGGTCATTGACCGTCGGCAACCGATGCTGCGACACGCCCATCAAGGAGACGTTCGCTGCAAGAGAGAGGCTGGAAGACGGACACTGGTCCGAAGAGCCCGGACAAAGTTGCCTCGCAACCTTCCCGCCGCGCTAAGGCGTTTCACTCACCCAAGAACACTCCAACCTGACTAGCAGCGCCGACTGCCACCCGATCTCAACACAGAAATTCAAACAGTGGTTCAGTCTCCAACCAGGCATCGAAACGAACCCAAGCCTAGGCAACTCGCAAGACTTTTGGTCTAGAAACGTCGTCCCAAGCTTAATCTCCCAAAACGCACATTCACGACGCTAGAAATCGCGACAATGGGAACTTAAATGTATCTTCATGGCATTTCAGCGCATTTAACACCGCGGGTCCGGTGAAATCGCGCGTGTCGTATTGGCAAACACTGACCAACGGGTGACGGTGACCGACCTCATGATTGAATTGCCGCTCGTAGGCAAACAAATCAGCATGGCTCATTCCCAAGTCCAAGCACCAACTCATGTCGCCCAGCAACCGAAAGCTTCGCCATCCAGCGCGCGTCGACGTAAATATATTGCGTTCGATATAGCGGCACATCTCTTCCCCATCGGGCAGACCGCTGCTCTGGACCAGCTGGCCGGTTTCAATCGCATTGGGCAACCCGTCCCAGGCCTGACCGATATGGCCGAGAATTTCAGCACGCACCTTTTCCGTTGCGATCAGAAAGCATCCGTCGCCATTGCGAAGACCATCGGCGAGAAACGGCACCGACCACTTCAGCCGCCCCAGATCGTTTTCATAAAGCGTGCAGATGTGGTTGCCATACTCAATGGCCACACCTTCCAGCAAAACCTCGCTCGGGCGACCAGTCTGAGAGGTGTCGCCATCCGCCATGGCGTTACCGTCCAGAAAGGCCATAAGGTCCTCGCGGCGAAAACGGCGCTCTTTCTTGATACCGATGCGCTGACAAACCAAACGACCTGAATTGGTCCAGCGGCGCAGCGATGCCTCGCTGACCTTCAGGATGGCGGCGGCTTCCTTGATGTTCAGAAGCTCAGAGCCTGGATCGGTTTGCGGTTTCACAGTCGCTCCTTCTGACATGTTTTCCGGTTCCGATACCGGACCGGGTTTTGCGCGGGCACGTCCCACAGTCTGTTGGACTCAAAGGCAATTTCTGCACGGCCACAGCCGTATTGGCCCCACTATATCCGAAGGGTCAAGGCGGACAAGACCTAACGACCCCAGATATACTTAATTGTACTTTTCTATCTTTTAATAGATTTTATTGACACATTGTCGCAGTCAACGCTAACGTTCAACACCAGTGAATTCCGAAGGAAGCCCATTTGTCTGATCTTCGTTCGGTAAACACGTCCGGCACCGATGCCCTGGCTGAACCGGGCCCGAAAAGCCGGACCTTCAACAGAGAGGACACACCAGGTGACAGATAAAGTCAGACTTTTGCACCATCCGGCGTCACAGCCCTGCCGCACGGCTCTGCAGTTCCTGATCGAAAACGACATCCCGCATGATGAAGAGGTCGTGGACATCACCACCAACATCAACGAACGGCAGGAGTTCAGGGATGAATACAACCCAACCGGTCAGGTGCCGATCTTGTGTGATGGCGACCTGCGGGTCTGGGAAAACGTCGCCATCGGACGCTATCTGAACGAGAAATACAACTGTGCCGATCACTGGTTCGGCGGATCGCTCCACGCGCGCACGCGGATCAACATGTTCGTGCAATGGTACGCCTACACGCTGCGTCTGGGCGGGGGCGCGTTCCACTGGACGATCTTCGCGCCGATGATCTACGGGGCGGACAAGGATTTCACCGCCGAAGTACGCAAAGGGAAGCACCTGTTGTACGAGGCCATGGACCTGCTGGAAAACTACTGGCTGAAGGACACCGAATATCTGTGCGGCGACCAGATCAGCTATGGCGATCTGGCCGCGTTCCACGAATTCGTCTCGCACGAGGCCGGCGGAATTATTCCCGACACCGTCTGGGCCAAGCACCCCAAGACGCGTGACTGGTTCGAGAAAATCTCGGAACGCCCCGCCGCACAGCAGGTCAGCGAATGGCAATATGAGACGATCCGCCAGGTTCTGGGCGGTGAACTGAAGGTGACGTTCACCCGGCGTACCGCGGTTCTGAAAGGCACCGAGGCCCATGGGGGTCACAACACCGGTCTGGTGCACACCGGCGACAAGCGCGACTATATCGCCGAGGTTGAATCAGCAGACTGATCCCCTGTCACGGGTTGGAATGCCGCCCCGAAGATCCCAGCGGCATTCCGCTCTGCCCCGCCATCCGGACATGCCTGTGCGGCGGGCAAACCTGTGGACGTGGCAAAGGGGAGCCCGAAGGCCCCAAACCCGACGGATGAGCGCGGATGCTCAGAACGTCCAGGTTTCCGAATAGGGGCGCAGTTCAATCTCGTTGCTCCAGGCCGAACGCGGCTGCAGATATGTGTGCCAATAGCTGAGCGCCACATCGTCCGGCTGCGCCAGTGTCTCGGGATCGTAGCGGTCGCCATAGCGGTCATGCATCACCGGAACATCCAGATCGCAGTCCAGTCGCACATGCACGATATGGACACCATCCTTCGCATAGGCGCGGGTCAGGCTTTGCGACAGCGCCCTTAAGCCGAATTTCCCGATCGCATAAAGCGGCATCTTGCCTGACCCCCGAAACGCGGCGGTCGAGCTTGAGAAAAACACGCTGCCCCGGCCTCTGTCCCGCATCGCGGGCAGAACCGCTTTTGCCGCGGCAAAGGCACCGACGACCTCGAGCCGTAAAACCGCTTCCAACGCGTCATAGCTCATGTCCAGCGGGTCGATGGCGGTGAAGGTGTCCCGCACGTTGTAAATCAGCACGTCGATCTGACCCAGTTCACTGGCGGCGTCCGACAAGGCCTGTTCGACCGTCGCGGGGTCGGTGGCGTCAGCGCGGTAATACTGCACCCGCGCGCCCGGTCGCGCCTGCAGAGCGGCGGCCTTTGCCGGCGCGCTGCCCTCTGCACTGCGCGAGATCAGGGCGATGTCCAGCCCTTCGCTGCAGAATTTACGCGCCAGCGAGGCGCCAAGACCTTCTCCGGCTCCGACGATTGCACAGACAGGCGGCATAGCATCCCTCAGGTCGAAGTTATCAACTGTTACGCGTCGTACAGGACGGCGCAGCGCACCTCGATACTCCACCGGTCCGGGGCGTCGTCTTCGACGGACGGGTCGGTAAAGGCGCTGTGAAAACTGAAGGTCGAGGCACCATCAGGCTGAGAACTGTCCGCCCTTGCCCCCCTGGAGCGGGACAGTTCACCGGCAGAGTCCCATTGTTTGATCAGCAGCGCCTCATCCCGCGTCATCTCGGGGTAAAAGAGCCACTGATGCTGATCCGAGTATTTGGCATAGTAGTTTTCGCCGACCCGGTCCGCATAGTGGATTTCAAACACCACTAGATCCTGCGGGCTGACAAGCGCGGCGTCACACAGGGCTAAAGGATCGGTCATGACCGGTTTGTGGTCGATGTTCCGCCACAAGTTGATTATGGCATAGCGCCCTGTGCTGATCGCCGCTTCCACCGCGTCGGGGTCAAGCAGCGCCATCCCCTCTGCCAAAACGGACCTGTAGGTGTCATTGCCGGTCGGCGACCGGGTCAGATCCCGCAACCGCTGGGGCGCGCTGGTCATAGTGTAGTCTCCGTGGACCATATGCAGCGGCGGCTGTACCTGCTGTCCACCAGCAATCCGCTGCCTGCTTCGATTACCCGAAACCGAACGGACATTGTGATCGAATGCCGCCACGACATTGGCACCGGTAACCTGGCGAATGATCTCCTGGCACTGCGGGTAGTAGCGTCGCACCACCTGCCGATTATCAAGAAAGTCAATGTCGGCACCGTCCAGAGACCGCTGCAATAGCTCGAAACCGTTGGGGTCTAGTCGGTGCCGCGCTACACCGTCAAATGCACGGGCATCGCTCACGCGTACCTCGCGCCTATCGAAGGTGGTGCCAACCCATTGATCATCCGACCCACTGTTGTCGCGCCGTGTGTACACTTTGCCGTTGCGCAGCAAAGACGTCTGGGTTGCGGCATCCAGATAAGTGAACTCTCCAACCAGCTCAGCTTGTGCAATCAAGCTCATTTGTACACCCTTTCAAATAACGGCCTTAAAGGCATCACAGCCGTATGCTTTATTGCCAGAGTATTAAGCTTGTGTTTCGATCAGATCGATATTCTTTATAGGCAAAACTGGAATAATTATACAGCAATGTACATCAAAATATATTAAAACTAAGAAACGGCATACCTTCTTGCGGAGTTCCTTGTCTACCGACATTAATGACGAGTTCGGTGTCCCGGCATAGATTTCGACAGTGCCGGGGAAAATCGCTGAAACCAATTAGATCTACGCTTAAGAGGGTTGCCCACACAGGCCGCCCTTAACTGATTTAAACGTTTTGCGTCATCGGAGTGATACGGGTCCAATGCTGTCACTCGACCCATATCTCAGATGCTGCGGTTGCAACTCGCATTGCCAACGTTCGCCTCGGTTGCAAAGTCTAGCATTTTTTTGGGACCCGGATGAAGCAGGCTGTCCAACCAGCACAGGAAAGTCATTGGGTCTTTTGCCGGCAAAATGTGATCGGCTTCGGGAATTGCATAACCGCACACATTCGTGAGTTGGGCCGCGGCCTTGCTTGGGATCGTCCAGGCATCGCCTGATTGCTCACCCCACGCCACGTGAATCGGCATCGATAGCGTTTCAAGTTCGGCGGCCGTCACCGAAGAAAACCGGTGCTTTGAACGGAGTAAGGGGATCAGCGTATGCGCGTTGTCTGAACAAATTTGGCGAAGGTTCGGCGGAAGCTTTCCGAATCTATCAGGCCCACCCACAGCGCCGATAAAGGCCTTCAAGACTGCAATCCCGCCGCCCGATGCGGCGGCCTCCGTGACAGGGAAGAAGGTTTCCTGCATGCTCAATTGATGCATTGCGATGCCCAAGGGAGTGCCTACAAGACTTGTAGAGCTGGGCTCATAAACCGCGACGCCCGAGATCAGGTCGGGTCTGTCGACGCTAAGGCGCAGTGCGACGTTTGCACCATAGGACCAACCCACAACAAAGACCGGGCCGCAATCGAGATTTTCGATGATGGAGGCAAGGTCAACCGCGTGGGTTTTTTCGTTGAACTCCAACGTACTTTCGGGCCAGTCGAACTGCCCGAACCAGCGTAAGGTCGGAGCAATGCATCTGTACCGCCGCGACAGGTTCTGTACGTGAGGTTCCCAGATCCGGTGATCGCAAGCCGCGCCGTGGATGAACAAAATGGGTGCTCCGGTTCCGCAATCAATGCAAGGAAAATGGTCGATTGATACATGTTTGGTCATGAAATTCACTCCGATTGAGGGATTAGATAGACAGACGAAGATCGGGGCCTGTCGGGCAGCGGTCAGGGCGCTCACCTGGCCTCAGGGGCCTTGCCTGACCGGTTGTTTGCCAAGCGATTGGGAATGGCACACCGCTCAACTTATGGGTGTCTGCATCGACACGGAACTTTGCGCGGCGAAGGGCAGTGGCCGCGCGGCGGTTCAACTGACATCCGCCAAGCAGTGAGGCCCAGGGACGCTGTACGATATCCTGCACACGTGACATCCAGGGCGTTGGCGCGTTGACATGCTCGCAAAACAGTACGTCTCCATTTGGATGCAACACACGCCGGACCTCGCTCAGCACCGCTGATACATCCTGAACCGTGCAGAGCGTGTATGTCAGCACCACCGTATCAATGCAGCCATCCGCAAGAGGGATGTCCTCGCCAAAGCCCTGTACGAATTCGACAGAAATGTTCGAACGATCAGCCAGCTTCTGCGCTATGTTGAGGCTGCTTTGGCAGGGGTCCAACCCTATGAGTTTGGTGACGCGGTCCACATCATAGAGCGGAATGTTCAACCCCGTGCCAATTCCCAAATCCAGAACGACGCCTTGCGCCTTGGGAACGATGCGTTTGCGTTGCCCTTCAAAGGCGCATCCGCCACAGCCACAATCGACAATTCGGGGAAGGATATGTTTATTATAGAAAGACATAGTTTTGCTTTCTCCCAAGTGAAGATGCAGAAACCATGTCCGGGATTGACGTTACACACTTGGTGGAGTTCTGGAGAAGCAATGAAGAAACGCTGGATATTGAGGTCTCTTGAACACTCTGCGGAGGGCTGCCCCACTGAAGTTTGAGGTTGAGAACCAGTGATCTACACCTTTTCCAACTGCATTCTGGACCTCGACCGCCGCACGCTGGTGCGCGATGAGGTTGAGCAGCATATCGAACCTCAGGTCTTTGATCTGCTGGTTCTTTTGGTACGGGCCGAAGGTCGGACCGTCACCAAAGACGAGATTGTCGCGCAGATCTGGGGTGGGCGCGCTATTTCGGACGATGCGATTACCAGCCGTATCAAGAGCGCGCGAAAGGCAATCGGCGACGATGGGCGTTCGCAGCGATTTATTCGCACGCTACCGAAGATCGGGTATCGCTTTGACGGGCAGATGGAGTCGCCGTCCGGCGATCCTCAACAGCCCACACCCATTGCTGTGCCCGCCCCCATTGATGCACAGGCTACCGAGATAGGTGCGCCTGAGATTGGCTATATAACAGATCGAAAAGGCCGCTCTATCGGATATGCGGTTCACGGCGACGGCCCGCTGGTCATAATCCCTCCATTTTGGGTCACCGCATCTGATCTGTGGCACGATTATCCGGATATTCAGGAGTTCTTCCTGACCCTGGGCAAAGGGTTGCGTATTTTGCGCTATGACCGGCCTGGCTCGGGCCTCAGCCGTGATGCGTATCCAAACGAGACGCTCGAGGACGAGGTCCAGCTACTGGAGGATATGGTTGCAGCGCTCGGTACTGATCGTTTTTCGCTTCTGGCGATCTCGGCGGCGGGGCCAGTAGCCATCCGATAGGTGCTGTCAGACGAATTCGAACCAGTCTCAGTTTGCCGTGGAAGCCGCGAACCTATCCCGAACAAAGCTGACGCCACTCGCTAAGAGCGGCGGTGCGGGTCAGCTTGAAGGTGTCTCGACTGGCTTGCGATCGTTCCTGGTTGAAGTGATTGTAGACGGAGGAATGGACGGACGCGAATTTCTGTAAACTTCGCATCCGTCTGAAACGCTGCATAGCGCGTTCTCTTCGTCGGAAAGGCAGGTGCGAATTCTCGGCGCGGTTGTTGAGCCAACGGCCCGTCTGTTGTTTTTCGAGCGCGCCCATTTCTCTAAGCGCAGCCTTGTAGGAAGCGAAGCGATCTGTGACGATCTCTTCGGCGCAACCGTGCCGCTTCATCAATTTCTTGAGGAATTTCAATGCTGCAGCTTTGTTTCGGCGTTTGGTGACAACGGCTTCCAGCACCTCGCCTTCGTGATCGACGGCCCGCCAGAGGTAGTGTCTCTTGCCATTCACCTTCACGAAAACCTCGTCCACATGCCACTTCCATTTGGAGAACGCGCGCAGCTGCTGAACACGCTTCCGCCTTATCTCAGCAGCAAACATCGGCCCGAACCTGTTCCACCAATACCGGACAGTTTCGTGACTCACGTCGATGCCTCGCTCGTGCAACAGATCTTCAACGTTCCGAAGCGATAGCGGGAATCGGATGTACAACATCACCGCAAGGCGGATGATCTCGGGGCTGGTTTTAAAGTATTTGAAGGAGGCAGGTCTGGTCATGGGCAAAAGCTACGCAACCACCCTGCCCCGCTCAAGCAAAGTTCTTCTGACAAGACCGTCGTCGCGCCCCACAGCCCGATCGACGGATCCCTTCGATCAGTCCAAGAGATCGAAGCCATTATTGGCAACCTTGGCATAGATGCAGACAGCATCGTTGTGGTTTACGATGATCGCGGCGGATTTCACGCCGCTCGCATGTTTTGGCTCCTTGAATATCTCGGGCATCAGAATGTCTCCATTCTGAATGGTGGGTGGACGGCGTGGCAAGTCGCTGGCGGACCGAATTCAACGAAAGCCTCAATACCGGAAAGTGTCATTTTCCAGGCTGCACCGAGCCCCCGGCGCCATGCAACCGCCGAAGATGTTTTAGAGCATCGCGGTGCACCGGATGCGGTACTTATCGATGTCCGTCCAACACATATGTTTGATGAGGGTCATATCCCTTGGGCTCTGAATGTGCCTTGGGCGAAGAACCTCGACGAGGATGGAAAGTTCCTGCCCGCCGATGCGCTGATGGCGCATTTCGAACGCCACGGTATTGCGCCTGAGAGCAATGTGATCATGCATTGCCAGAATGGCCTCGCTTCGTCGCACAGCTACGTTGCGCTGCGTCTTTTAGGGTTCCCACGAGTACGGGTGTACCATCGATCCTGGGCGGAGTGGGGCAGCGATCCCTCCTTGCCGAAAGCCACATCCTGACAAAGTGCGCGCCCATTCCAACGGGCGTGTACAACGGATAAATTCACGGCGGAGGAGTTTGCGCAGTGAAGACGGTATTGCCATGTGGATCAAACTGCCTACGTCCGGTAACAAAGGCGGATGCTGGGCAGGTACTGACCCTCTTGACGACGCCCGAAGTGCGACGATTTCTCTGTGATGACAGGATTCTGACGCCACCCGAAATCGCTGCATTCCTTGCAGACAGCAACCGTCGCGACCCGGAAGGTCTGGGACTGTGGGTGATTGAAACGGAGACGAAGGAGATCGCGGGCATCGTCGGCCTGATGCCAGTGACTGGCCCTCTTGAAGATATTCCAGAGCTGGCGGGTGGCATTGAGCCAACCATTGCGCTTGGCCCCCGATTTTGGGGGCAAGGGTTGGCCCACCGCGCCTTGGCCGCCGTGATCGACCATGCTCGCGATACCCTTTGCATTTCCAAGCTGGTTGCATCCGTTGATGTGCCAAATAAAGCGTCGCACCGTTTGCTTCAATCTTGTGGCTTCCAAAAGATCGGCAGGTCCAAGGGCGTCGCCTATGAGTTAATACTCTACGTGCTCCCATTGAAGCAGCCCGTGGCAGACTAAGCCCGCGATGACACCCGCAAGCCCCTTTGTGTTCTTCGTCCTAACCGGCGTCGTGAGCCTTCCTTTTTGGGCACTTGGCCCACTGACCGATATTCGGGTGTTACCTACGCTTCCGCTAAGTTCACTTATGGTGGTTGCTCCAGCCATGGCGGCCTCCGTTCTGGTTCTGCGTTTCGGCGGAGTTCAGGCGCTCAGACGATTCTGGAGAAGGTCGGTTGACGCCACTGCGATGCGGCCATGGGCATGGGTTGTCGCAGTTGGTACGATGCCATTGGTGATGGTCCTATCTGGCGTCTGGCTTCTCGCAACGGGGCAAGACCTGCCAGCCCTTCAGTTGGATCCGGGCAAACTACTAGTTTTGTTTGCACTGTTTCTGTTTGCGGCGACGGTCGAGGAACTCGGTTGGACGGGCTACGCCGCCCGCGCGCTTTATGTTTCGCATGGCTTGCTTGCTGCCGGTGCTATTCTTGGTGTCGCGACTGTCCTGTGGCACATCATTCCCCTGTCGCAGGCAGGGCGCACATGGGAATGGATCGCGTGGTGGACCGTCGGCACGATCTCCCGCAGAATCATCATCCTTTGGCTTTTCGTCCACGGCGGCCAGAGCGTGTTCGCAACCTCGCTGTTCCACGCCATGAGCAATCTGAGCTGGATGGCGTTCCCTGTCATGGGATCCCATTTCGATCCGCAGAGCGTCGCGGTAATAATGGTCTTGATCGCGACACTGATCTTGGTTTGTCACTGCGATTAGCAAGCCGCTGGCGGCTTGCTGACGGCCCAGAGCCGACCTTGAACACGACCTTTTGTTGCTGCAACAGCAGCCCGCATTGCCGACATTCGCGGCGACTGCTCAACCTCGAAGGCTCTTAATATCTTCAGGGCGGGACAAAGCCGCAGTTCACTTTCTGGACGGTGCTGACGCAGCATATTTTAGCAGTCGCGGCACACACCTTGCTGCGACGCAGCGCATGTCACCGAAGCAGTCGTTAACTGGCACCAATTTGGACCGAACCGGCACCTCGTTTTCGCTGCTGGTGGTACAGACGTTCGAGACGCGGACGAAGCGATCTTTCGTCGGACAAGTGCCAAGGTCTGCTTTCGGATTTTTGGGATTGTCGAACGTTTTTTCTTTGGCTGAATAAGTAGCAAATTGCAGCTTCAAAAAAACACCAATGTCGACGATTTCGCTTAGGCTAGCATCGATAAAGGCGTCCTTGGAAATTCCTACTTGCCACGCCACAACAACCAATACGTGACTCCAAACGCCAGACCGAGTCCAGAATACCCAACGAAATAAAGCGGCTCCAGGTCCGTCGTGTCGAGTGTGATGACCTTTCTGGCAACGGCCATCAGGGCAGTTGCAACTACCAGCTTCACATGTATGACATCGGCCGTCAGGTAAAGCGTGACATTCGTGTAAATCTCGATGGCGATCAGTACGACAAGCGCGGCCGCAAAAACCTCCAACAGATCACTGACGTCAAGAACCAGGACCGGCGGACTTATAAGCTTGATGTAGAACGAGTAGCCGGCGTCGATGACGGCAAATCCGATTACAACGACCATGAACAAAGACATCACACGAACGGCATGTCGAATGAGCCGATTGCAGCTTCTGACAATCAGATCCTCATGGTCTGGGTCAAGCTCGACATGCGCTTGCGCATTGCTTTGCATCTGATCGGCCATCAAGACCTCCCTATTTTCGACGTTTCATGAACAATCCTTCAGCCAAACGTCAGCGGCCTCTGGGCAAGACGACCTGAGCCTGCAATCGTAGGCGAATGCCCTCGGCACCCACCTCGGGCGCTTCCAGCCAGTAGCCCGCCCCCGCTTGCAGATTGACTGGCAGCGCCCCCCATTGGACCAGCTTGGAGATCGAAGCGTTTATAGGCACAGCCCAGGCTTCAGTTTCCCAGTCATAGGTGCTTTCGCTTTGCAGCGAATAGGTCCACGCGCCTTCGGTGGAATAAGCAAGAAAGGGCTGAAGAAAACTCACATTCGTAGGGGTGTCGGGGTTGCTTTCCAAGTCCCACAGATGATTGGCCAGCGCACCATAGGTCCACGGCCCCGTCTGCCGCAGGGCAATCCCGGTAATCCCAGCGGCCCATGTATCACTCGATACGTCGCTAAAGGTTGGAAAGCGCACAACGGGACCAACGCCCCACGTTACGTCCCCGGTTCCGATTGGCGAGAACCAGGCAGAGAACAGGATATCTCCTAACCCTTCCTGGCGTGTGCCCGGCACAACGTCTTCCTGCCAGATGTATGGAATGATAGTTCGTGTGATCAGGTTAAGGTCATCGTTCAGTTGAAAGGGCACGACTGGTTGAAAGTTCAGCGTGGTGCGCGAGCCCTGATCAGAGACGCCCAGATTTTCATCATAGTTCAATTGAAACGGAACCGAGACGATTGCCGCAAGTGGATTGGCTAGTTCCTGGGCCAGATCGGATGCCTCGTCTGCAACGGTTGTGGTTCCGGCACTGGCTGCAAAAAGCAGCCCCAAAAGAGTAGGGGATCGACGCATAGCCGTGTACTCCTTTTGAAATGCGGGTTGGGCGAGTGGCCTAGTTGATCGGCTCTAACTTCGGGAAGGCCCAATTACCGTTCAGGATTGCATCCTCCGGCTCATAGAGGCGGATCGCGTAGTTCCAGCCCGGAGTAATCGGTAGACAGTTCACGCGGCCATCGTCGCACCCGCCGAAATGCAACGTGACCGAGCCGTCCTCTGCCGCTTCGGCTGTGTAGCCGTTATAGCTGTTTACGCCCAGATCATTGGCTTCCAGAAAGCCGTCACCGTTATAGACAGTCACCGACCAGAACGCCCGAACCGGCACATCCTTGACCGTTACCGCATGTGGTGTCTCGCCGTCATTCTGATCGACCGCGTCCAACATGTAGATCGCGGCCTCAGGCGGAAGCCCGCCCCAGCCCGAGAACGCGCCGACCAGAAACTGAACCGGATCAATATCGTCTTTGGTTCTGCCAAAGGCCCGTGCTGTATCGGTGCCCAGCAAGGATAAGTCGTTTATCGCCTGACGCGCAGTGGCAAGCTGTTCGGTGTTCCAGTTGGGCGCATCAAACGGGCCCGTTCCACCGCCACTGACGATAATTCCATCCTGTGCCGCTTGCGCGGCGGCAATATCATCCGGGTCGGTCACATCGACGAATGTGCGAAACGCGATGAAACCAAATTGTGTGCCTAGGTCTTCTTCAGTGATCTGGTAGGTGCCGGGCTCTGCCTCGGCATACATGAAGTGGTCCTGATTGATGACATGCATCGAGATATAGCGGCCATCCGCCTCGGGGAGCGTCACTTCGACGGGTTTGCTCAAATCCAGCAAGATGCCGGAGTAGAGCGTGTCCTGATTCATGCGGATAACCGGCTGGTTGTCCGGTGTGGTGGCTTCGCGCATATGCCCTAACTCGCCAACAGCGAGGCCGAGATTGGCCATGTTGGTGCGAAACATGTGATCTGTCTCGGCACGCACAAGCGTGTCGACGGTCACATCGACCATGTCTTCGGCCCAAACGCCTGTCGGGAGTGTAAGCGCGACTGTCAGAAGAAGCTTTTTCATCGTAAGCATCCTGTTGTTCAGTTTGCGGGTTCTACGGAGGGGAAGACCCAGCTTCCGTCGATGACCTCTGGGCCCGGCTGATAAAGGCGCACGGCATAGTTCCAGCCATCCATGATCGGGAGACAGTTCACGCGTCCGTCGTCGCAACCGCCGAAATGCACGGTCACACTGCCATCATCATTCTTGGTGCCAGAGACCGAATTGACCACATACGAGTCGAGGGAATTGAGTTCAAAAAACCCGTCTGCATTATAGAGGCTCACGGACCAGAACGCGTTCACTGGCACATCCGCTGGGACCTGGATTTTGTATTCTCCAAGCGGCAGGCCGGGCTCGATATTGAGGTAAAAGGCCTCGTCTTCGGGCAGTCCACCAAAGCCGACTGCTGTGCCAAGGAAATGGCGTAATGGGTCTATATGATCTGCCGTGCCAAAAGTCCGGGCGCTGTCTGTGGCGAACCTGCCCAGCTCAACTGCGGCTTGGCGCAGGGCCTCAAAGCTATCCGCGTCGTAATTGGGCATCTCGAAGGGTGTCGCGGAGGCAGCATCAATGGTGAAACCGTCCTGAATTGCATTGACCGCCGCAACATCTTTGGGGCTCTCAGCATCCACCAGTATTCTCATGAAAACAAGCACGTAGGGGGTATGGAATGTACCCATGTCAAGCTGGAACACACCGCCACCGTCGAACACTTCATTAATAAAATGATCTTGATTGACCACCATCGTCGTCATGTATCGGTCGCCCACATCGGGCAGAGTCAAGGTTGCGCCTTTGCTGATATCAATTACCGCAACGCTGTAGAGCGTGTCGCGGTTCATCCGAATGGTGGGCTGATTGTCGATGGGGGTGGGTTCTTTGAAATGAAAGAACTGATTTACGCCTCCGGCCAGGCCATTGTACGTCTTCAGTTCGTTGTCTGTAGCAGCCCGAACAAAGTTGTTTATGGTAATGGGCACTTCGTATGTCTCTGCAAGTACATCGACCGTGGTATCAAAGCTCTGAGCGGTCGCTGTGCTTCCGATCAGAGCAGCTAAAGCAGCAAGTTTCCAGTGTTTGTGCGTGGGATTCATAGTTTGTCCGCTCCACTAGCCAATTACAGAAATGTATTGCTTGATGGTCCCGGCAGCTGATCAAATGCGCACTCTCGCGCCTCTCATTTTGTTGTTTTTGAAACGCTACAATTGAAGCCGTGGCCATCTCTCTCCAACAAACCACAAAGTTGGAATGTATGCCCTGACAGATTGGAGCGGCCACCTCCGAAAACTGGCCCAAAATGACAGGTAGCGGCAGCGCGCCGGCCAGCAACTAGATACTCTCTTTGTGTATTGACCCAGCGGCGGGCCTATTATTCATGTTGTGATGTCAGCCTGTTAGAGCGTACTCTCTGCGGGTAGCGTGGTTCCATTCGGTTGTGCCTCTACCAGCGGGCACCTGACCTTTTTACCTCAAAAAGTGACTTCAGCTTTGACGCAGGTCAGGGACACTGAGCCGCGCTGGTCTATGCTTGACCTGCCCGGCCTTTCAGTTGCGATACCTAAGGGAGTTATGATGACAGGGCAGGACGCGCATGCTCAACACAGAACACCACCGCTTACACGCGGGCGGGTCATCATCCCGCTTTTGCTTGCGTTTCAAGAATCCGGTCAATCTGTAGAAAATCTCCTTGCGGAATTCGATCTATCCTTCTCGGAGTTGAGCGCTCCGAGTTGTTTCATTCCGCACGACACTGTCTATGCCGTGTTTGAAGCCGTCGCACAAAAGACATCCCCAGACTTTCCAGCACTTGTTGGTCAAACTTCAGATCCGACGATTGCATCCCCATTCGGACAGGCCTTTCGCGTCGCAAAATCGCTGGCTGATTTCATTGCCAGGTTCTGCGTTCATGCGGGAAACAATACAAATGCGGTCACCATAACACTTGATGTCTCTGGCGAGTTCGCCGTGCTGTCCGCCAAACGCAGGTTCACGCCATGCTGTTCGCCCGCCTATATGGATGCGTTTCAGATCAGTCGATGGGCTACGTTGCTGCATGAAACCGCAGGCCAACGTTGGGAGGCGAATAAGGTTCTTGTGCGGGTGAACCGTCCTGATCTGCTCCCGTCTTACTTCTACGGTATCCGGGCGGTAGGCGCGGGCACAGACGGGTATTCCATCCGCTTCCCAAGTGCCTGGCTTTTGTTTGAACTGGTTAACCGAACTGCGACCGATTATGTGTCGACCACTCAGGACGACAAAAACCCTGTGCCTACAGACCTGTTGAGTTCGATCCAAAGCGTTGCCAATTCAATGGTCGGACGCACGGACTTGTCGGTTACAACCCTCTCCAAAGCATGCGGTTTTCGAGGCGCGGTTCTCAACCGACGGCTTGCTGCCTATGGAACATCACTGTCTCGCATCGTCATCGAAGCCAAATGTGACCAGGCAAAATACTTGCTTTCCAAGTCTGAATTGTCGGTGGGCGATATCGCTGCTCAGTTGGGGTATTCTGACGCTACCGCAATGACACGGGCCTTCAAGAAATGGACGGGTCAGACACCGTCGGAGTTTCGCGCCCGTGAAATGAACTTCGCTAAGGCATCTGTTCCGATACTCGACCCGGTCGAATGCAATTGTGAAACGTAACAGGAATACGACGCGGCTCATCTTTTTGCCGCGTTTCAAACTTGGGATTGAAATAAGGGGAGCAGGTCATGGAATTCACACAGGTAAGGAGTTTCTTGGGCAGCTTTCTGGTTGCGTCGACTACGCTGCTCTACGGATCTCCAGCAGTGGCTCAGGACTCTAGTTGGAGCTTCTACGGCAGCTTCTACATCTATGGCGCGGATACCGAGACAACCATTGGCCCCTTGGAATCGGAACTGAGCTTCAGCGACGCACTTGAGAATCTGGACCTCGCCTTTATGGGCACAGTTGAGGCGCGACACGGTCGATGGTCACTGATCGCAGACTATATGCGCACATATCTGACATTTAAAGGCGACACCCCTGGCCCGGTGTTCAGCGGCGCAGAAACCAGCCTGAAGACACAGTTCTTCAGCGGGTATGCGGCGTACACGGTCTATCAGGACCAAGCTCTGGGTGTGGATCTCGGGGGTGGGTTTCGTTGGTTTGATACCAGCAGCACAATCACTCTAGTTGGTGGCCCGACCACGGCACTAAGTTCAAAATCCAGCGGCGATTGGGTCGACCCCCTGATTGCAGCCCGTATCCGGTATCAGATCAATGACCGCTGGTCGGCAATTGCCTTGGCTGACCATGGCGGATTTCGCTCAAATCGCGAAACGGCGCAATTTGTAGCTACCATAGGTTATGCCGTCACTCCAAAGTGGAATTTGCGCGCAGGTTATCGCTACATCATGGTCGACAAAGGTGAAGGTGACAGCAGTTTCAAGCTCTCACAATCCGGACCCGTGTTGGGTGTGACATACAGCTTCTGAGTAAAGGTATTATGCGAAAGGTGGCCATGCCGAACACAAACAGGTCTGAAGTGTCGAAGTTGCGCCAAGACGCGAGCAGCGATTCTGACATGTTGGGGCCAGGCAATTGCAGCCGGATGCGAACAGTCGGACAAAGGCAATTGAGGCAAGGAACGACGAGGCGACTGATTGCCAGAGCTTTACCTGCGGCAACCGTGTGTTCGTTCTGTGTCCTTGCGGCCTGCGGGCCAAATATCTATGACGAAATTGAGCTGATGCCCTCCCCAACGGTCTATGCCGAAGCTGCTTTTGACCCTTACACGGACATCACGGCAGACAATTTCGTGCAACGTTCGCAGCTATTCTACGCCACAGATCGGCTGCCGGCGGTTCCCGGCGACCCACAAGCCTATTACAACAATGAGCGCGGTCACATTCTGCGCACCGGCGTTGCCGATGTGCAAAGCAACCCCCCGCTGGCGACGTTGGAAAAGCTTCGCCACGTTACTATGACGCGCGACCGCGCTAAGGACTACACGCTCAGTTTATCTGACGTACAAGAGATTGGTATCATGCCGTTCAGCGTCACGCGCTACATGAACGATCCACCTTCGCAACAGGAGATGAAAGCG
This sequence comes from Ruegeria sp. F11, assembly GCF_056533855.1. NCBI lineage: Bacteria > Pseudomonadati > Pseudomonadota > Alphaproteobacteria > Rhodobacterales > Roseobacteraceae > Ruegeria > Ruegeria sp. F11. Next base: position 23,301 of record NZ_JBQFOW010000020.1, read on the forward strand.
GCCGGTCTTCGGTTTGCCCAACGGGTTGACGATCAGCTTGCAGCTTCTCGCAACAAAGACGTTTTCATCTATATACATGGCTACAATGTCGATTTCGATTACTCGACCCTTGTTTCCAAAGAGTTGCAGCACTTTTTGGGCTATCAGGGCGCTTTCATCAGCTACAACTGGCCCGCTACACCCAAACGCCTGGCGTATTTTCGGGATCAGGAATCTGCATTGGCGACGCGTCGCAATTTGCGGTCTCTTGTCGAATACCTGTCGGCAAACACCAACGCCCGACGCATTCACCTTATAGGATACAGCGCTGGGTCCAGGCTCGCATTTGAAGCCGCCTATCAGATTGCTTTGCAGCCTGAACCAAAGCCGCGGCTGGGACGGCTGATCCTGATCAGCAGCGATCTTGATCGAAGCTACTTTTTGCAATCGATTGAAGACGGCCTATTGGATGCCGTTACAGATGTGACACTCTATCAATCGCAGACCGATTCAGCGCTGGCGATGTCGCGGTTGGTCTTCGGTCGCGACCGTCTGGGTCAGGTTTCCGATGAAGCCATAAATGGGTCTCTGTTCCAGCGTCGACTGTCTGAGATGAAAACCCTACACATCATCGACGTGACCGAGGCCGAAGCGGCCGATACAGGAAACGGGCATTGGTACTTTCGGTCTTCGCCCTGGGCCAGCAGTGACCTGTTCATTTCTCTGCTTACGGAGCGAGATCCTAAAGCGCGCGGGCTTGTGCGTGCTCCCGGCGAAGCTGTCTGGAGTTTTCCACCGAATTACCCTCAGATACTACAACGTTATCGAAATGGCAGATAGCACTTTTATTCCAAGGGGTTAGAACCACTGGAACCAGATTTTGATTATATTTTATGAGACTCACAACGCACCTAGAATGCTCAGCGCAAAGCTGACGTTTGAGTAACGCGCAGCACCGGTGGAAGTGGGGCTTGCCACCGACCAACGCCGCGCGATAGACGGACACCCGCTTTGATATGGCGAACGGCAAGGCCGTTCGCCAAGGTGGCTTAGATATCGGTGCGCTCAGCGATGCTCAAAGCATCTTCGAGTTCAACGCCCAGGTATCGGACAGTGCTGTCTACCTTGGCGTGACCCAGTAGCAGTTGTACGGCCCGGAGGTTGCCAGTTTTTCGATAAATCTCCGCTGCCTTTGTTCTGCGGAGCGAATGCGTACCGTATCCGCTCGGCTCAAGTCCGATTGCCGTCACCCAGTCGCGAACGAGCCGTCCGTACTGGCGGGTCGAGATGTGCGGGCGGTCATGGAAACGGCTGGGGAACATGAAACGACACGCAAACATCTCGGGCGATTTGACCCAAACCAGGACAGTTTCGCGCGTGTTTTCTGTCAGTTCGAACTGGACCGGTCGCTTGGTCTTGCTTTGGATGACAGAGACGCGTTCGCGAACGCGACCATCCTTCACCAGATCAGACACAGCCAGTTTCACCAAGTCACAACCGCGCAGCTTGCTGTCGATGGCGACGTTGAACAAACAAAGGTCGCGCAGGTTACTGGCTAGTTCGAGCCGTGCCCGGATCGCCCAAACCTGTTTAGGCAACAGGGGCCGCTTCTGACCGATGATGCGGCCTTTGTTCCATGCTTTTCGTTTGGGGGTGACTGCGGGTAGTTGGACTCTTGGCATGATTTGCTCTCCGATCCCCCCTCCGCGCCCTTCATCAGCACCGCGCTGACGGGACAATTTTACAGTTGGAGCGAAGCGCTGGAGTCAGAGATGCATGAGGTTTGTCATCGCCGCTGGATCAATAGACAACTCAGAGCCCAATGTATCAGATGCCGCGCGTTGCATGAGTACCCGCTTACTGACTCAAAATACGAACTCCCAACGCACCCAGAAAGAAACCAGCTATGCGATCAATGATCTTTGATGCCTTAGCATAGAGTTCGCGGATACGTCTGATCGAAAACATGGTTGCAACCAAGCTGTACCAGATGAATTCATTTAAGAAGATGACTGCCAAGACCAATGCAAGCAGCAAGGGTGATGGAGATTGGGGAAGAAGCGTTGTCAATATCGAGCCCATGAATATTACAACTTTTGGGTTCGAAAGCTGGATCAAGAGCCCCTTGTTGAATGCTCCCAAGCTGGTCTTCGCCGCGACCGTGTGGTCTCCGACTGTATCAACAATCCCATCACTACGAAGCAGTTTGAACGCAAGAAAAATTAAGTACAGCGCTCCGGCTGTCTTTACAATGACATACACCCACGGCACCGCTGTAAAGAGAATTCCTAACCCAAAGATTGCAGCGAACGCCCAGATAATTGAGCCGACGCCGAAACCGAGCGCATTGGCAACACCTGCTTGCCGAGATACGGAAATTGATGTCTGAGTGACTACGATGAGACTTGGGCCAGGGCTGATGACAGCGAGCAGATGAAACAGCCAGAAACCACCCAAAACCGCTACGATGCTAAGACTGTCCAAACCGAAATCCTCTGATTAACTCAATCCGAACATCGCACCCGCCGTACAATGTGTCCACTGCCCAAAGCAGACCTTGTTCGCAGTACATTGAACGGTAGCCTCGTCCGCGTATCGCGCATTGCCTGATAAAGTTTCGCTGCGCTCAGCACAAATGGTCGCCCTTGTCGCCGCAGCGCCGTATTCAAGATGATGCCAGTGCGGCAAAACTCGCGCTGCGAGCGCGCGCAGCGAGAAAATCGAATTCTCAGGTTGGGCTCTTTGCGGCCATCGGAGCGAATGCAGCATCTCGGACGGGTAATCGCCATGCACTCCGGAGGACGGCCCTAAGCCGACTTTGAGCACTTCATTAGATTTCGCAGCCGCAGCCCGCATTCCGGCCATTCGCTGCACGCGCGAAATCTAAAAAGCCCGCCGACGGGGATCGCGTAAGAAATTCGACAAATGGCCTCTGGTTGTGAATGCCGATTGCATTTGTACATTCTAAATTGGTCGTCGAGTTTGACTATCCCGAGAAATATCGAAGCGCTCACAGAAGAGCTCTTTCATTTAGTCAGAACGACGAAGGAGTGCATGCGCTAATGACTTTGCAGGGTGCGTCTCCAGCATTTCGAAACCTGTGTGGCAATATGCTTGAGAAGTAGTACGCGTCCCCGGGACCCAGAATCCTGGACTGCCCATCTACCGTCACTTCAAGACGGCCCTCTATCACAACCGCACATTCCTCTCCTTCGTGCGACAGTTCAGATCGACCCGAGTCGGCACCGACATCGTACTCTTCTATGAGCATCTGGAGCTTTCTGTCTCGGCGCTCACCTGCGACAAGTAAATAGGAGACTCCGGGTGATCCTAGGTCGCGCATTCTTTCGTGCGGGTAAAAAAACGACTCCTCGTTTTGCAATTCAAAACTGAAGAAAAAGCCCAAATTGACGTCTACTGAGGCAAGGATCTTCTTTAGCAACGCCACAGATGGTTGGGTCGAACCGCTTTCGATTTGAGAAATCGTTCCGCTACCCACTCCCGCGCGTTTGGCCATTTCGCGTTGACTGAGGCCTTTGGTCGTCCGAATCAGCTTTAGACGACGGGCTGTTTCGAGATCTGATGACAAAACCGTTACTCTAGTGCTTTCTTGCTTTGGATCGAAAGCATTCTAGGGGTGCAATGATTTTTTTCAATAACTTACAGATTAAAATAAAACCGGATGTGCGGAAGGTCTTAACTCTGCAAGGATTTGTCATCAAATGAAAATCTTCTTCACGAGGAATGAACGTGCTCGATCAACCCAACACAATGTCATCGTTTTGGATGCCGTTTTCGGCCAATCGTGATTTCCTTCGCGAGCCCCGAATGATCCAAGCAGCCGAGGGGATGTACTACATCAGTTCTGATGGTCGGAAGGTCATGGATGGCACCGCTGGACTGTGGTGCGTCAACGCGGGTCACCGTGATCCGCTGATCGTTGAAGCGGTACAGAAACAGGTGCACGAGCTGGATTACGCACCAAACTTCCAGTTCTCCCACCCTCAGGCATTTGAGTTGTCGGTCAAACTGACCGCGATGATGCCCGAGGGGATGAACCACGCATTCTTCACCAACTCTGGCTCCGAGTCTGTCGACACGGCGCTAAAGATAGCGCTGCACTACCATCGAATGCGCGGCGATGGGGCGCGTACGCGCTTGATCGGGCGCGAGCGTGGTTATCACGGCACAGGGTTTGGTGGCATCTCGGTTGGCGGTATCGTCAAGAACCGCATGCATTTCGGCGCGCTTCTGACCGGCGTTGATCACCTGCGTCACACGCATGATCTGGGCAAGAACGCATTCTCCCGCGGCTGCCCACAACACGGGGCAGAGCTGGCAGACGATCTGGAGCGTTTGGTTGCTTTACATGACGCCTCGACAATTGCGGCTGTGATCGTCGAACCAATGGCCGGTTCGACCGGTGTTCTCCTGCCGCCGAAAGGATACCTAAAACGACTGCGTGAGATCTGCGACCGCCATGGCATTCTGCTGATCTTCGACGAAGTTATCACTGCATTCGGTCGCTTGGGGGCAGCGACGGCGTCAGAGTATTTTGATGTAAAGCCAGACATCATCACGACCGCCAAAGGCCTGACCAACGGTGTCATCCCGATGGGTGCGGTCATTGTATCCGACAAGATCTATGACTCGGCGATGGAAAACGCCGATGCGCCGATTGAGCTGTTCCACGGTTATACCTATTCTGCCAATCCGGTGTCTTGCGCCGCCGCGCTGGCAACGCTGGAGAGCTACAGGGAGAACGATCTGTTCCGCCGCGCTGCATTGCTGTCGCAGCCCTGGGAGGATCAGCTTCACAGCCTCAAAGGTCTGCCGAACGTAATCGATATCCGCAATCTGGGATTGGTGGGCGCGGTCGAGCTTGCACCACGAGAGGGCGCGCCTGGGGCACGGGGTTATGATGCAATGAAACGAGCCTGGGACGCCGGAATAATGATCCGTGTCACAGGTGACATCATCGCCTTGTCTCCACCTCTGATCATCTCGGAACCCGAAATAACAAAACTTTGTCTAACACTTGGAGAGGTATTGGCGGAACTGCCATAACCCCTGACTTCTAACCCCAAAAAGGACTGACATCATGAAAGATGCATCCCCGATCGCTTTGATCGGCCACTACATTAATGGCCAAATCACTGCTCCATCCGGTGAGAATACTCAGCCGGTTTTCAATCCCGCAACCGGTGCGCAAACCGGCGAGGTGTCACTGGCGAACGTCCAGACTGTCGACGACGCAGTAGCCGCTGCCAAAGCCGCGTTCCCGAAGTGGTCAAACACACCGCCAATCCGCCGCGCCCGCCTTATGAACAACTTTCTGGCCCTGGTGCGCGAGCATAAGGACGATCTGGCACGCGCCATCACGGTTGAGCATGGCAAAGTGTTCACCGACGCCCAAGGCGAAGTTGAGCGTGGTATTGATATCATCGAGTTTGCCTGCGGTATCCCGCAACTCCTCAAAGGCGATTACACCGAGCAGGTCTCCACCGGAATGGACAACTGGACAACGCGTCAGGCGTTGGGCGTTGTGGCTGGGATCACTCCCTTCAACTTCCCGGTCATGGTGCCGATGTGGATGTTCCCGATCGCCATCGCCGCAGGCAATACCTTTATCCTGAAGCCGTCGCCGACCGATCCGTCCGCAGCGCTGCTGTACGCGGATCTGATGCAGAAAGCCGGTTTCCCCAATGGTGTGTTCAACGTCGTACAAGGTGACAAGGTCGCCGTGGATGCGTTGTTGGAGAACGACGACGTCAAGGCCGTGTCATTCGTCGGTTCGACCCCGATTGCGAACTACATCTATGAAGTTGGCGCGCGGCACGGCAAACGCGTTCAGGCTCTGGGTGGCGCAAAGAACCACATGCTGGTTATGCCCGATGCCGACATGAACAAGGCAGCCGACGCCCTGATCGGCGCAGCCTTTGGCTCGGCAGGCGAACGCTGCATGGCTATCTCGGTTGCTCTGCTGGTTGGTGATACTGCCGACAAACTCATGCCAGTTCTGAAAGAGCGCGCCGAAACTCTGAAGGTCAAGAATGGCCTAGAGCTGGACGCCGAGATGGGTCCGATCGTGACGGCTGCTGCGCGCGACCGGATCAAGGGCTATATCGACTCTGGCGTTGCAGAAGGTGCTGACCTGCTGGTCGATGGCCGCGACTATATCGTCGAAGGGCATGAGCAAGGCTTCTTCCTGGGCGGCACCCTTTTCGACAACGTCACACCCGACATGAAGATCTACAAGGAAGAGATCTTTGGCCCCGTCTTGTCCTGCGTCCGCGTCTCGAACTTTGCCGAAGGCCTGCAACTGATCAACGACCACGAGTTTGGCAACGGCGTGTCGTTGTTCACCCGCGACGGCAATGCTGCACGTGAGTTTGGCAAGCAGGTTCAGGTCGGCATGGTCGGCGTGAACGTTCCGATCCCGGTTCCGATGGCCTGGCACGGCTTTGGCGGCTGGAAGAAGAGCCTGTTCGGAGACATGCACGCCTACGGCGAAGAGGGTGTGCGTTTCTACACCAAGCAGAAATCCATCATGCAGCGCTGGCCCGAGAGCATCTCGGAAGGTGCCGAATTCGTCATGCCGACGGCAAATTGATCATCCGATCCAAGGAGTGAAGAACATGTTCATTGGTGTTCCCAAGGAAATCAAGAACCATGAATATCGGGTTGGCCTGACCCCCGAAAGCGTCGCGGAACTAGTCTCGCATTGTCACAACGTCATCGTAGAGACCAATGCCGGGACTGGCATTGGCGCAGATGACGACGCCTATCGCGCTGCCGGAGCCGAAATTGCTGCAACTGCAGCCGATATCTTTGCCAATGCAGAGATGATCGTGAAGGTGAAGGAACCTCAGGCCGTTGAGCGCGCCATGCTGCGTGAAGGTCAGATCCTTTATACCTATTTGCATCTGGCCCCCGACCCGGAACAGACCAAAGATCTGGTCGACTCGGGCGCTGTCTGCATCGCTTATGAGACCGTCACCGACGACAATGGCGGTCTGCCCCTGCTGAAACCGATGAGCCAGGTTGCCGGTCGCATGTCAATCCAGGCCGGTGCCAGCGCTTTGGAGAAAGCCAAGGGTGGTCTGGGCGTATTGCTGGGCGGTGTGCCCGGCGTGAAGCCCGGCAAAGTTGTGGTCATCGGTGGCGGTGTTGTTGGGTTCAATGCGGCCCAGATGGCCGTCGGCCTGCACGCGGACGTGACCATTCTGGACCGTAACCCTGCAGTTCTGGAGAAGCTGGAAAACCACTTCGAGGCCTCGGCCAAGGTTGTCTATTCAACCAAAGCTGCGCTGGAGGAAGAAGTCACCAATGCGGATCTGGTTGTTGGCGCGGTTCTGATCCCGGGCGCTGCTGCGCCCAAGCTGGTCTCGCGCGAGCTGATCTCGAAAATGAAACCCGGTGCGGTCGTCGTGGACGTGGCGATCGATCAGGGCGGCTGCTTTGAAACGTCCAAAGCCACCACTCACGCAGAGCCTACCTATGTTGTCGACGATGTTGTTCATTACTGCGTCGCCAACATGCCTGGCGCAGTCGCCCGAACCTCGACCTATGCACTGAACAACGTCACGCTGCCGCACGCTCTGGCTATTGCCAACAATGGCTGGAAGCAGGCGCTTGCAGACAATCGTCACCTGATGAATGGCCTGAACGTGGCCCACGGGAAGGTGACGTACAAGGCTGTGGCCGATGACCTTGGATACGAGTTCATCGCCCCGGAACTTTGCTGAACTGAAGCAAAGAAATGTCCCGCCGCGCGTAATGCGGCGGGACACACACCACTGAGGAGGAAACCTAAATGACTACGAAGATTAACCGCCGCGCCCTCGGCGCGATGGGTGGCGCTGTTTTGCTTGCTGCAACCACGATCTCAACAGCAGCCGCAGCGGAAGACATGACACTGCGCTTTGCCGGCGTGTTCCCGATTGACCATCAGGGCACGAAAATGATGGAGCAGGTCGCAGCGGATGTCGCTGCAGCAGACGTCGGCCTGAAGATCGAAGTATTCCCGGCAAACCAACTGGGTTCGGGTGAGGCGCTGTTCGAAGATGTTGCACGCGGCAATATCGACCTGGCATCGGCGTTCATCTATGCCGATACCGATCCACGCCTGGAATTCCTGTCCATGCCGTTCCTGCTGGGCGGCTGGGATGACATGGAAAGCACGCTTCTGAACATGGATTCCGAGTTCAACACCATCCTGCAAGAGATCACCGACGAATATGGCGTGCGCGTCATGGCGCAGAATCCGGAAGGGTTCATCGGCATCGTTTCGTCGCAAGAGCCCCAGAACTGGAATACTTTTGACGACAAGGGCATGAACATTCGCGTCTGGTCGTCCAGCGTTGTGAAGTCGATGGTCGAAGAACTGGGTTACCAGGCGACCACCATGGCATGGGGCGACATCTTCCCCGCGCTTCAGGCCGGCATTGTCGACGGAGCAATCTGCTGCACGAAGACCGCGACTTACTCGATCTTCGCCAAGTCGGATGTTGGCACCCATTTTGTCGAGTACAATTCGATCTCAGAGCTGACAACCTTCTATGCGTCGCAGCGGACACTCGACAAGCTGAACGACGATCAGCGCGCCGCGCTGCAAGCCGCGATGACCAAGGCGTCCGAAGACTTCTTTGCCTACAATCGTGAGAACGACGAAGTGTTCGGCCAGAAATTGCTCGACAAAGGCTACACCATCCTGCGCCTGAGTGACGAAGAACAAGCTGCGATGGCCGCTCATGTCCAGGAAACGGTCTGGCCAGCGATGGCACAAAACGTCGGTCAGGACATCATCGACCGCCTGCTGGCTGCAAGAGAACAGCAATAATCACTGAGAAAAGGGTCAGCTAATCAGTTGGCCCTTTTTTCGTCTCTGGCTCAACAAAGGGAGGGAGAAAGATGTCTAGCACTGAAGCTGAGCGTCCGTTGGTCGTCGAAAGTGCAGAAAAGAAGAGCTCGCAAAAAATCACTGACGAGTTGCCAGTCATTATTGGGTATCCGCTGAAAGCAGTGGCTTTTGTCATGAGGCAGATCGTCATGTTTGCCGGTTTCCTGATGGCTTTCACATTTGGGGCAGTCGTTGTAATCCGGTATGGATTTGGCGGTGATCTGTTTGCCTACGAAGAGTGGCTTTTGGGCATTAGCATCATCGGCTTTTTTGCAGGTGCTGTTCTGGCCTCTGCCCGCAACCTGCACATCAACGCAGACATTCTTGGCATTGTGATCCAAAACCCTCGGTTGATTTGGTGGCGCGGCTTTGTCGTCCTGACAGTCGAGGTGCTGGTGATCCTATTCCTCATGTACGCCTGCTATGTCTCGCTGCTTGATGACTTCTCATTCCCGCGACTGCGCGCAACCCCGGTGCTGCGCATTCCGTTTGTGACCTGGCGGATTGCGATCATGATTGCCTTTGGCCTCATGGCGACGTTCACGGCGGCGTATCTGTACGTGCATATCCGCAAGGGGCTCGGGCTTCCCTTGAGATCAGAAATGCAAAAAGGAGAAACCCAATGATCATCGGAGGAAGTCTCCTAATCGTCTGCTTTATGCTGCTGTTGGGCGTCAGCGTTTATGTAGCATTCGGATCGGTTTTGATTTTCATCGCCCTTGTCGGAGATCAATCCATCACCGGCTACTTGCCCACCGGCTCTACAGGTATCCGCTCACTTGTACTTCTGGCGATCCCACTCTTCATGATCGCCGGAGGCATAATGGAGAAAGGTAAAATCGCGGCCCCTCTTGTCTCTCTGGCTGAAATGTTCATTGGCCATATCAAAGGAGGACTGAGCGCGGCTGGGGTGTTGGCCTGCGGTGTGTTTGGCTCCATTTCCGGTAGTGCCAATGCAACGCTGACCTGTATCGGCGGCATCATGATGCCCCACCTGAAAAAGGCCAACTATCCGGGTGGGCAATCGGCGGCTCTGATCGTGGCGGCCAGCCCCTTGGGTCTGTTGATCCCACCAAGTTCGTCTCACATCCTTTATGGCTGGGTTGCACAGCAGCACGTACTGAAGTGCTTTTTATCCACGGTCATTCCGGCGATCATCCTGATCACTCTTTTGATCGTCGTTAATCAGTTCATGCTGCGGAAGTATGACGACATCAACCTAACGGAACGTCCTAAACCGTTCCTGCCGACATTCGGAGTTCAGGCACGTTTGGCCGGGCCTGCGCTTATGATGCCGCTGATCATTCTGGGCGGGATCTATGGCGGCATAATGACGCCAACCGAGGCTGCGGGTATCGCAGTGGTCTACTCGATCCCGATCGCGATTTACTTCTACCGTGGCCTGACCTGGAAAACACTGGCTCAGACCATCCAGAATTCCGGTGTTACGATTGGCGTGGTCATGGTCATGATCTTCATGGTTCTGATCGTGTCGGACAATTTGATCTCGCAGGGCGCCCCTCAGTTGGCCAAGGATCTGGTTTATTCCGTGTCGGACAATCCGGTCGTCATCCTTCTGATGATCAACGTCGTGATGATCCTTATCGGGATGCTCATGGATGATATTTCGGGTCTGCTTCTGGCGACGCCGATCTTGCTGCCCATCGCGCAGAGCACTGGTATGGATCCGATCCACTTTGCGGCCGTGATTGGCGTGAACCTTGGCATGGCGAACATCACCCCTCCAACTGCGCCGCTGCTTTACCTCGGAGCTCAGGTCTGTGATGAGCCGGTTTCGCGCATGCTATGGCCCACTTTGATCTTCATAGTTTTTGCCTGGCTGCCGACACTGATGCTGACAACTTTTGTACCAGAGTTGGCCCTGTTCCTGCCCGACCTCCTGCTCAGCAGGTAGCGGCAAGAAAGCGCAAAAACCTCAAGACGAAACAACGCGCACCCCATTCTTATGACTGGGGTGCCTGAGCACCCTCCTAAAGATGAAGTGGGAGAGGCCAGTCAGCAGCAGATAACCGAAAACCCAAATACGGAGGTTTGAAATGTACAAAAATGTCTTAGTCGCGCTGTCTCTGGAGCATGGCATCAGTGAGCACGCGCTTGCGGCGGCACATGCCCTTGTATCCGAAGGTGGAAAAATCACTGCCGCGCATATCCATGAGCCCCCAAATAGACAAATAATGTACTATATGGATGAAGGGATCGCAGAAAAATCTCTTCAAAAAGCAAAGGCGCGCTTGGCCGAGCGCCTAACAAGTGAGACCGACGTGTCGTCTATCTTGCTCGAGAGCCAATCGGCAGGTCGCGCAATCACCGAATACGCCAACAAACATGGCTTCGACTGTATCGTCCTCGCTTCACATAAACCTGGGATGAAAGAGTTCTTTTTGGGTTCCACGGCTGCTCTCGTTGTTCGCCATGCTCAGTGTTCGGTGCATGTACTCCGTCTGTGACGCTGGTACCCGCAACATGTTAGCAACTTTGCTCTGCGAAATCTGCGGCGATAAGCACGTCTGACGGCGACCTAGGTCTAATTTTGGCGTACCTAAAAGAGTTTCAATTTGCGGCATTTGGGAGGTAGGACTCGCAGCCGACCTCGGCGGCAACGCGCCATCCTGTGATACCCTCTTTCGTCAACGTCGGGTTGTCGTTGTGGGCGGGAATGGCGGAAAGGAGGATCAGTTATGGAAACACCAAATTTACCTGCCATTCGCGCGCTTCGCCCTGCTTGGAACAAGGGACGCATCGTCGGTCAAAAACGGCCGTTAAAACCCAAACACGTCTGGGCAATTCGAGTAAGATTGGAGCTCGCAGAGAACCATCGCGACCTCGCTCTCTTCAATATGGCCATCGACAGCAAGTTGCGCGGCTGCGACTTGGTTAAGATGAAAGTCGTTGACATCATGGCCTCTGGTCAGATCAAGGAGCGGGCTTCCGTGCTGCAAAGTAAAACTCAGAAACCCGTCCGCTTCGAAATTTCTGAAGGTACTCGGACCTCCGTCGAGAAGTGGATGGAAGATGAACTCATGGTTGGGTCTGAATACCTTTGGCCAGGGCGTTTCCATGAGCGTTTGCACATTTCAACGCGCCAGTATGCCCGGATCGTGCGTGATTGGGTCACGTCTATAGGTTTGGAAGCCAGCGCATATGGCACACATTCGATGCGGCGCACAAAGGTTACTCAGATTTACAAAAAGACGGGCAATCTGCGCGCGGTGCAACTCTTACTTGGGCATACTAAGATGGACAGTACCGTTCGGTATCTCGGTGTTGAGCTTGAGGATGCACTTGCCATAGCAGAAGCCATTGAAATCTGACTACTATGGGCCGCTTTCGTTAGCGGCCCAAACCGGTCACTCGTCCTTACTCATAGATGCTGCGGTTGCAACCTGCTTTGCGGTCATTCGCTGAGATTGCAATTTCAACGCGTAGTCAGTGTCGATAATATAGTGCGACTCAAACGATCGCTACAGGCTTGATTAAATCTCTGGAACCGGTTCAGTTCATAGACATTGGTCACCACGGACACCTTCGATCCGGTAAGGAGCATCTAATGATTGCTTTGCTTTTTGCACTTTTTGCCAGCGCGATGGCACTTGCGTATTTCAAGCTTGTAAGGTCGTCATACGCCATCTTCGTGCTTGCACTTTTGATAAGCACGTACTGGCTTAAGTTTCACGCTACGACCCCACTTTCTATCCAACTGTGAGGTCTTTGCATGTCACCTGAGTTTGCTCGAAACATGAACGCGCTTGGTGCCCTTGCGGTTTGCCTTGTTTTGGTTCTTGCATTTTATTTTCAACTCGTATTGTACGAGCTGCCTTGTCCACTGTGTTTGTTGCAACGTGTTGGGTTTGTGGCCGTCGGGTTTGGTCTGGGGCTGAACCTGTTGTGGGGTACGCGCGCAAGAAACTATGGAATAGTTCTTGTCGCGGCGATCTTCGGCATTAGCGTTTCGATCCGCCAGATTCTGCTGCATATAGTCCCAGGCACAGGTCACTATGGCTCGCCTGTACTTGGTTTACATTTCTATACATGGGCCGGAATAGCCTTTGGTCTGGTGATCCTTGGCACCGCGATCATGCTGGTTTTCGAAAAGCAATACGACCTAGCGTCGGACGTGAGAGCAACCGAAAGGTTCGGCGGCAGCCAGTTGGCCAAAGCGGTGTTTTTCCTGATCCTACTTTTGGCTGCGCTCAACGTCGGTTCAGCACTTCTGGAATGTGGACCGGGCATTTGTGACGATCCGCCAACAGATTACAAGCTGCTGGATGAGCTTGAAGGCACGGCTGATTCATAAGCGCCTAAATAGACTTAGGACCGAATAGCGATTTGCTTAGTAACTGAATTGATTGCCAACAAGGAGCTGTGGAAAACCCATGTCCGTTACCACCAGCAGTCAGCTCTCAGACGCACTGGACGCATTGGCTCGCACTGATGACAAAGTACACGCATACAGACATCTGCTGATTTCTGGCGCTCAGGCCGGTGCGGCTGACATCCATGTTGGCCCTCAAGAGCCCCAGATTGAAGGATGGCCATTCGCGGTAAAAGAGGTGTTCGACGTGACGGGCGTGGTTACATCCGGAGGTTCAAAAGCTTATGAACACCGTGTTCCCTCAAAAGACGCTGCAGTGGTTGAACGGCTTCGCGCCGCAGGAGGTATACTGGTCGGAACGCAAATCGCGCACGAGTTGACTTGCGGACTGGATCAGCCACCAACACGTAACCCATGGGACCTAACCTGCTATCCCGGTGGATCGAGTGCAGGCGCGGGCGTCTCGGTGGCCGTTGGATCTGCCCGCTTTGCGCTTGGCACCGATGCTGCAGGTTCTGTTCGCATACCGGCAGCCATGACAGGAACAACGGGCCTGAAGCCAACCTGGGGCTTGATCAGCTCTCAGGGCGTAATGCGTCAGGCGTCAGCCCCATCGATTGACCATGTTGGCATCATCGCCAGGTCCGCCGCCGAAATCACCCGGATTCTGCCCATACTTGCAGGGCCAGATCCTTGGGATAAAGCAACCTTGCAGAGCCGAGCGGCATATGGCGATACACCACGCCCCGCAGACAATATCGCAGTTCTTGGAACGGCGACACTAGAGGCGATTGCCCAAGCCTACGACCTCGACTCGGAAACCAAAGCCGCATTTTCAGCGGCGTGCAACGTTTTCCACCAAACAGGCGCGGAAGTTGTTGAAATTGACGTTCCAACGCTGCCATTGGCTGTGGACGCAATCGTCACATTCTTTGCGACAGAGCTGGCATGTGCCAATGCTGACGCTCTAATGAAGCGTCGAGATGATTTCTCGCCAGCGGTCGCGGAAATGATCGATTCTGGTCTGGAAATTCCCGAGGATCAATTGCTGAGCGCTATAGAAATCCGATCGCAGTTGCGGCAGGAACTAACTCACGCACTCAAGGAAGCTGACGCGCAGGCTTTGCTGACACCGACAACACCACGCCCTGCGATGCCTCTGGCAGACTTCGACCCAACACAGGAACTGGCAAGTTTGATACCCTTTACATGCGGGTTTAATCTTACAGGCCACCCAGCAATTAGTCTGCCCTGTGGCCAGACACAAAAGGGTATGCCGATTGGACTGCAAATAGTGGGACACCATTATAAAGAGACCTCACTGCTGAAGCTTGCAGACGTGTTTCAAAAACTTACTCATTGGCACGAGCTGCGCCCACCGGTCTGAGGCTTGGGTGGTTGGATTGCCGGCCCAAAGCCGACCTCCACCACCTGGTCGAGATACTGCGGCGCGGCCCGTTGAACCGGCCATTCGCTGCAAACGCAAAATCTCGAAGTCTGCGAAATCACAGGATGCGGACAGAGCCGCCTTTTGCCGATGCCGCTTTTGCTGACGCAGAAAACACTCGCCGGCGCGGAAAGGTTTTCGCTGTGAAGCAGCAGGCGCCGTGAGAGCGGTCGTTGAGTGGCACAAATTTGAGCGGATTCCGAAATGCACATTCGCTGCGGCTGGAACCGGCAAACAAGACGCGGACATAGCGCTAATTCGCTGCGCGTGCGCCAACGACCGCTTCTGCGTAGTTGTCTTGCAAAAACCTACACCAAAATTCGACTTGAACATAGACGAAGTGATTTAGTCATCTGTTTGCGTTTCTAAGTCGAACGATCGCTTTGTTGCGCGCCAACTTCGAAAAGCGATGAATGCAATTCCGAGTACGATGGCCAAATCGATGACGATCAGCGCGACTGCGACCGGACGGTCAAGGAATATCCAGTAGCCATCTCGGGATATCAGCAACGAGCGGCGTAGATTAGCCTCAAGGATTGGACCCAAGATCAATCCCAACACGATCGGAGCAAGCGGGTATTTCGCCAAACGAAACAGAATGCCGACCAACCCAAAGCCCAGCATGACCCACAGGTCAAACAACGAACCCTGCAGGGCATACGTTCCGATACAACACAAGATGAGAATTGCCGGGATCAGGTAGAGTTTCGGGATCAACAAGACTCGAATAAAAAATGGAGCCGCGAGAATGCCGGCAAACAGCAACATGACATTCGACGCCATATAGACGAGAAACAGGCCCCCCACGAACTCTGGATTCATCGTGAACATTTCGGGGCCCGGGACGAAGCCAAGGATCAAAAGCGCACCCAACAGTATTGCCGACGAAGCGTCCCCAGGAATGCCAAGAGCAAGCGTGGGAACCAGCGTGCCGCCCACGGTTGCGTTGTTGGCTGCCTCGGTCGCAATGACGCCGCCTTCTGCGCCTTCGCCATATTTGTCATCCGGTTTGGCGAATGACTTGGCGATTGCATAAGAACTGAACGAACTGATGTCGCCGCCCGCACCAGGAAGAGAGCCGAAGAAAACACCGACGAAAGATGACCGCAGCATATTCTTCCAGTGACTCAGCACCAGAAGCACAGATCTGAAACTGGGTTTGGCGATCTCGATCGTAGGTCGAGCCAACAGGCCGCCCCTTGCGACTTGAAAGACCATCTCGGAGATCGCAAAGAGCCCGACGACTACGGCAACTATGTGGAACCCATCAAGCATGTGGTGAGACCCGAAGGTGAACCTGTACCCCGTTGAGAATGCGTCGGATCCGATGGTTGACAATAGCAGACCAAAGCAACAGGCCATCAGGCCCTTTACCAAAGTGCCTTCGGAAATCAGCGAAATGGTCAACAGCCCGGTGACGGCCAGCATTGTATATTCGGGCGGTGCAAAATTACTGGCGAAGGACGCCAGTACGGGCGAAGCGGTAATCAAAACAACGCCGCCGACAAGCCCACCTAATGAGGATGCCGCGAGCGCAAGGCCAATAGCTTTGGAGGCCTGACCCTTTTGAGCCATTGGGAAACCGTCCAGCAACGTTGCCGCTGCAATGGGTGTGCCAGGTATTCGAAGCAAAATTGCTGACACGGCACCTCCGCAGGAACCCCCAACGAAAATGGAAATGAGGAAACCCATCCCTGCAAGGGGCGGTAGGCCTATGGCCACCGGTAGAAGCAGAATGATACCCATCAAGGGTCCAAGCCCAGGCAAGGCTCCGACAAGCAAACCGATCAGGATGCCCGCGAAGGTCAAAGCAATAGCAAGAGGCGAGAAAAACAGCTCAAAGCCGCCGAGAAGGGATTCAAACATCAAAGCTCACCAGGGGATATTCAGACCGAAGATGCCGCCCGGCAGCACAACATTCAGGACCTTTTCAAAGACAAAAGCCAGAACGAAGGCCAATGAAAGCGCAAATCCCACAGTTTTAGCGGCATTGCGGGCTCCGCAGAGCATCATGACTGCCGCCACCATGGGCGCAGTTGACAGGTGGTATCCCAGCCAACCGAGGCAAATCAGGTAGATTGTAAAGATGACAAGCAAACCGACCGACCGCCGCAAGGCTGTAGGAGATGTAGTTTCTGATTGGTCCGCATCGCTTGAGGTGAAATTGCGGACCAATTGGACCGCAAGAAGCCCCAACATAAGTATCGCGATGCTGCGCGGATAGCTGGCTGCGTTGTCATATGGGCCGCCAGATGCAATCCCTTGCTCGGCCATGGACGTCGTAATCTGTTGGAAAACCAGCGCGCCGAGGCCCGCGAAAAACGCGAGCCCCGTCCATTCTGCAAGCTTGGCCGACAGCTTCATCTTACTGCAGCTTCTTGAGCTCTTCTTCTTCCCATTCCAGCGCGCTGCCCATAGCCCCGAGTTGGTCTTTCACACCGCCGACAACTTCGTCGTACATGGTGTAGTCATAGGGCAAAGGCACGAAGCCAACTTGCCGGATCGCTGCTTTAACATCGTCTCGTGCCATTGCTGCAGCCATTGCTTCGCGAAGCTTGTCCACGACGTCCGCTGGTGTTTCCGGGTGAACAATCCACCAAGTCCAGCCCATCGGGCCCAGTTTGGATAGACCTGTGTCAAACTCAATGTCATCCAGTCCGGGCGCGCCGTCGAATGCCGCTTTAGAGTCTTCCAGTTCGGACAGAACCAGCATGATGTTGAACGCGGATGGATCGGACTTGTAATTGCCGACATTTACAAAAGAGAAATCCAGAACGCCAGATTTCAAGTCTTTTGCGGCGTTACCGTCCTGCGTGTAGGGCACGTTCTGGGCAACACAGTCATGCGCCTGAAGCACCTTCGAGATCACCATGTGCGGCAGGTTGTTTCGCGAACCAGAGGAATAGCGAAGCTCTCCACGATTGGCCGCGCAGTATTCCATAAGCCCGGCAAAGTCGTCCCAGCGGCTCTCCTCGGTGCGCCCGCCAATTGCGAAGGCGTTCGAATGAGCCGATTGCAGTGGCGTGAATTCTGTGTAGTCCCATTCGGCTTTACCCAGGATCGGTGCGAGAACCAGCGGAGCCACGTAAGAATCCATGATGGTGTATCCATCCGCCGGTTTGCTCATGGCGGTCGTCTGCGCCTTGGTGCCCGGTCCACCCGTCACCGACAGAACGGTCATGTCGACGCCAAGCTCTTCGCCCATTGCCTTGGCAATGACCTGGCTCACCGAAGAGCCTGTGCCGGGTCCCCAGGGGTGAATGACTTCGATGGTGCGCTCCGGGAATTCGGCCATAGCAGCGGTCGCCGTAAGCCCAGCTACAGCCGCGGCGGTCAGCGTTTTGAGTGGTTTTTTCATGACTTGGATCTCCTCCTGTCAGTGTGTTTGTCAACGTCCTTGATGGGGCGTTTCTTGGAATTCGGATCGGACAGCCCAAACCGATCATAAATTTCGAGCGGTGCGTCGTGCCTCTGAAAATGTGCGGAAATGTGCGCCGAAAGCCGGGCGACGATGGCAGAGTCGCGAACAGGCTGCGTCTGACCCGGGTCGGCATCGAGATCGTAAAGCGCAGTTTCGCAGTCTTCGAGCGTTTGACCGTCTTGCCCGACTTGGCTGTTCTTCGAATCGAGCGTGAGCTTCATAAGCGGGACGCCCTTAGTGAAGTCGAATGGCCCTGCCAGCTCCGCCGACCGCAATTCGCCGACGTCGAAGGGACCTGTCATGTGAGTCGGCATCAGCGTGTATATACTGAGTTCGGAGCCTTCCTCTTCCTCGGGATATCGGAAATAGCTATAGCGCCCGTCTGTTACACAGACCGGCCCGCCAAACATGCCAAGTGCGACGGAGGCGTGCCCCGGAACATCACTGGTCAGGGAGGGGACCAGCGACGTTCCGGTGACACCAGGAGGAACCTTGCAACCATGAATGTCGAGCATCGTCGGCATCAAGTCGGGTGTCTGGCATAAAGCGGCCCGCCGGGTCCCTCTTTCGCCATCCGGATGCGCGATCATCAGGGGAATGTGCGAGATTTCCTCGTAGTAGGGCATTCGGTTCTTGCCCCACCAGTCGTGTTCGGACAGTAGAAACCCGTGATCTGTCGTCAAGATCAGACAGGTATCGTTCCAGAGCGCGTGTTCATCGAAGTAATCCAGTAACTTGCCGAAATACTCGTCGCACATGGCTACAAGGGCAGCGTAGTTACCTCGGATTTCGGCGATCTCTTCAGCGGAGTTCGTTGCCTTTTCGTAAATTGGCCAATCAAGGATCTTGCCCTTGTATCCGCTTCGATAGGCCTCCTTGAACCGCTCCGGCGCAACGAAGGGCTCATGTGGGTCAAAGCATTCAAGTTGCAAAAACCAGTCGTCAGACTCGCGGTTGAGATCAAGGAACTCGAAGGCGGCAGAGAAACACTTTGCAGTTGGGAAATCAGCTTCGGTTTCGAGGAACTGGGCGTTGATTGCTGCGCGGGATTTCTTCCAAGCGACTTTTGAGGAGTTTCCGCGTGTTGCCGTGCCATTTGGCAGTCCGTCCAACGGATAGTGCCGCGCGTCAAATGCCTCCCTTAGTCGGTCGACCGGCGGTGCCACGAGAACCTTCAGCGGATCGTATTCCTGGCCCCGTATGTAATCCCAGCTATCGAAGGCATTCGCATAGCCCCAACCACCATCCTCGAAATAGTGCAAATGGTCCGAGATCAGATGCGTGTAGGTGCCGTTCTGGCTGAGAATGCGGGCATAAGAGTCATCGAATGGCTCCAGCGGCCCCCAATGTCGATGCATGAAGTTCAGCCGTCCCGTGTGCATGTCACGCCGCGCAGGCATGCAGGGAAGGCTACCTACATAGTATTTGTCGAAGGTCACAGCTCGCCGTGCGAAACGGTCGAAGTTCGGTGTTGCGATGGCCGTTCCGCCATAGGCACCAAGTGCCAGGCGGTTGAGCGAGTCGAATAGAACGAAAACGGTCCGCATCGCCCCTCCCAAAGCAATTCCCACGGCTGAAGCATACATTGCGACATTCAAGGAATTCTGTAAAATCGAAGTATCGACTATATCCATTCTAAAAGTGAATAACTTGGAAAGAAACCTCGCCGCCTTTCTCGCAGTCGCCGCGCACGGATCGCTTACCGAAGCTTCGGATGCGCTCGGCGTTACGCAGCCGTCTGTCACCAAGCGGATCGCAAACCTTGAAGCAAGCTACGGCACACCGCTCTTCGAACGGGATCGGCGGGGGATGCGTCTTAACGAAGCGGGCAGGATGCTTCTGGAAAATGCCGAACGGATTGCACTAGAATACCGGCTGTCACGCGAGAAGATCGGTGCCATCGCATCGCCGGGCCTTTCCGTCTTGCGCGTTGGAGCGGGTCCGCTTTTTCACCTCAGCTGTGTCGCGAGCCTTTTCACCGAACTCAAAACCCGTTTTCCCGACCTTCGGCTCGATCTGAAAACCGATATGACACAGCATGCGCGCGAAGCATTGCTGAGCGGCGAGATCGACCTGTATCTCGGTGTCCTTGACGGCGTTGGCCTGGAGACCGAACTCTCATCCACTACGGTGACCGAGGTGGAGCACGGTGTCGTTATGCGGCCGGACCATCCGGCAGCAGGCCAAGCCGCCATCGATATCCGCGAGCTTGCAGGACAGCAATGGGTCATATTCGGCAACGATCCCGAGACCGAAAGCAGGTTTCGCACATTGCTTAAACCCACGACCCCCAGCCAGGATGTCATCGACATTCGGACAACCTCGTTCACGACTGGCTTACAACTTGTCCGTGAAGGGCCATTCATCATGTCGGCTCCGCTGCAACTGGCTTTTCGTGTCGCAGAAGAGGGTTTGATCATACGTCCTATCGAGCAAGGCCTGCCGAGGAGACAGGCTGGTGTCCACTTGCGTCGCAGCGCGCTCAACTACGGTGTGATGAAGGCATGTCTGGCGTTCTTCGAGCGGTTTGAGTTTGGATAGCGGGCATTCGTTGCGACCGCCATGCGGACGAAACGGCCATAGCCCGTTACGCTAATTTGGTCTGCTATGCCTTTAATCCAGGCGCAGTTTTAGCAATGCGTAAGCCAGCAAGAAAGCACAAGTGAGCCCCGCCAGTAGGAATGTTGAACGCAAGGCGAGTTCACGGCCAAGCTCAATTTCCAGAACAGATACAGCGACCCCGCCAGCCAAAGCCCCTAAAGGCATGGAACCCCAACCGAAAAAACGGTAGATGCTGTTGACCCGGCCAAGCAATTCAGATGGGATACGCCGTTGTCTCCAAGACACGGTAATCACATTCCAGAGCATCGCCCCTGCCAAAACAAAGAACAACGCAATGCTCATCGTGACAACTGATTGGCTTATTCCAACCACCGCATAGCCAAGACTCCAGGCTGCAATTGATAGATACAAGCAGGCCTGAGCTCCAAGCAATGAGATAAATCTGGCTGCAAGTAAACTACCAGTTATCGCGCCAGCGGCTTCTACAGACAACACCCAACCGTATTGGAACGACGAAAGCGCCAAGACTTCCTGCGCAAAGAGAACCTGAACCGTGATTGTTGCGGTCGCAATGAAATTGGCAATTCCCAAGACAATCGCCAGTCGAAGCAATAGCGGATCACGTCGCATGTACGTGATCCCTTCGATCAGTGCTGTACGAAAGCTAGCGCTGACCCTTGGTTTGGGTCGGAGCGAAATCATCCAGACGAGGCCTGCCGCCAATACGAGCAGTGCAGCGTCAATGCCAAAAGGAATAGCAATTCCAGCGGCAATCAAGAATCCCGCCAACGGAGGGCCAATAAACTGACCGGTGAGTTGCTCACTGCTCCAAAGTTGACCGTTCGCACTTTCGAGGTCTTGTGAGTCCACGATGGATGGGAGCATGGTTTGGGCGGCATTGTCCCGTAAGACCTCTGCTGACCCCAGCAAGAAGGCAAGACCTGCAAGCACCCAGACAGTCCCTTGCGCTTGTTGGTTCATTGCCAACATCATAATTGCCAGAATGATGGCCGCCCGCAACAAGTCGGTACGCGCTATGAGCTTGCGATGATCCGCATTATCAACAATGACTCCGGCCGGAATTGAAAACAGCAACCACGGTAGCCGCCCTGCAGCCGCGACAGCAGCAATGGCTATCGGGTTTTGCGTCATCAATGTCGCGAGCCAAGGCAGCGCAAGAATAACCAGCCCGTCGCCCAAGTTGGTCAGTGTTCCTGCGCTAAAAAGCAGGCGAAAGTTACGGTTTCTGGCGAGCAGATATGCGGCCACTGTTGGGACTCCAGACATGCGGGAAGAACTCTTGCCCAGGGAAGATACGAGCGCAAGTTTGTTATGCAAATTAAACCTGATAGCTGTCATTCGTGTTCCGTGCAGTATCCGGAACCAAGGGCTCACAGCCGCCAGAGAGGCAAACGCAGCATTCGATCAATAGGTCCAACTGTTTCAGATGGAGACAGCCCTTTCCGGACTTTGCCGATGTAACCAGATGCGGCGGCGCGGCGTCACCGTTGCAGCAATTCGTAATTCACGCAACAGCCGCGATGTCCATCGCCGAATTGGGCAAACCGCGTGAATGTCGCAAACGACTGGTCGAAGCTCTCACCAAGTCGTTAACATTAGCGGAGTTACGTCATTGATCAGACCAACATGACACCCTTAGCGCCATCATCTTTCGACACAAATGCCCACAAGTACGGCGTGCTCTTCGTCTTTGCGGCAGGGGTTCTGTGGTCAACAGTCGGTCTTGGAATTCGCCTGATCGAAGACGCAACAGTCTGGCAGATACTGCTCTACCGGTCGATTAGCATGTCGCTGTTCTTGTATGTGTTCATCAGGGTGCGGTCCGGCGAAAGCCCCTTTGTTCAAATCCGCCTCATCGGCACCCCGGTCATAACAGCGGGACTTTCATTGGTTGCAGCCTATTCCGGTGGGATCTACGCGATCCAGAATACCTCGGTTGCGAATGCCATGCTTCTATTTGCGACAGCGCCTTTCATGGCTGCCGCACTCGGATGGGTCGTTTTGCAGGAACCCGTTCGCATCGTAACGTGGGTGGCGATCGCGGTGGCGATCGTAGGAATTGGGATCATGTTTGCCGACAAGTCCGGCAGTGTGGCTCTGAAGGGCAGTCTTGCGGCGCTCGGATCGGCTTTCGGCTTCGCGGTCTTCACCGTGTCCCTGCGTTGGGGCCGCACAGGGGAAATGCTGCCCGCAGTTTTCCTGTCGGGCCTTTTCGCGATCGTCATTACTTTGGTGATATGTCTTAGCCTTGGGCTGTCCATCGTATTGAGCCCCAATGACGGCGGCATCGCGATGGGCATGGGTGTTTTCCAAGTTGGCGCAGGTTTGATCCTATACACGCTGGGCTCCCGCAGCCTCCCGGCAGCAGAGCTCGCTTTGCTATCTCTGGCCGAAGTCCTACTCGGACCGCTCTGGGTCTGGCTGTTTCTTGGGGAAACCGCGAGCCTGTACACCTTGATCGGCGGTACTGTTCTGCTAGCTGCCATCGCCGGAAATGCGTTGTCGGCAAAGCGACGAGAGCCTCCGCCTATCACTGCTCCTTAGAACCGAACCTTCACAAGCAATTTCACGTTCAATTGAATGGTCGTTGTCGCACCCGCCTGCTAGCTGCGCCACAAGACAGCAGTAGGAGAGTCCATGCAAGTTTCAGCTATTATTGTCCTATTCGGTGCCGTCATTCTGGCAAGTCTCTTGGCCTCGCCCCGACGTGCCTCGGTTTCGGGCTTCTTTGGTGGGACAACCACCGAAGGAGCCGCGCCGGGCTTGTGGACGTTGGTGCTGAGCCAGGTCACAACTTGGATTTTTGCCCGCTCGCTTATGAATTCTGCCATTCTGGGCTATTTCTATGGCATTGCAGGGGTGCTGGCTTATGCCGCCTATTATGGCTCATTCCTGACCGGCGGCTTTGTGGTGCAACGGCTGCGCGCGCGTGGTGCGCGGTCAGTTCAGGATTGGCTGCGGGACAGTTTCGGGGCCATGGGAACGGGGTGCTATAACCTCGTGATAGCTCTCAGG
This sequence comes from Ruegeria sp. F11, assembly GCF_056533855.1. Taxonomy (NCBI): domain Bacteria; kingdom Pseudomonadati; phylum Pseudomonadota; class Alphaproteobacteria; order Rhodobacterales; family Roseobacteraceae; genus Ruegeria; species Ruegeria sp. F11. The sequence continues at coordinate 46,981 of NZ_JBQFOW010000020.1, forward strand.
CTCCTGTCTGAGGTCTTTGCCAATCTGATCGTAGTTGGTCTGATCTTTAGCGCCGTCTCACCTGATAGCGCCAATATCGGCACGTATTCGATCCTTGTGGTGGGTTTGTTGGCGCTGGCATATGCAGCCTGGGGCGGGCTGCGCGCGGCGTTGCGGACGGACGTTCTGCAGATGGCAGTTTTTCTTGTGGTCTTTGCGGTTGCCTTTGTTGCGCTAGTGCTCAGCCCTGGTTTTGATCTGGGTGCGGTTCTGACCGCCAAGGGCACTTCCGGGCCGTATAATGGCTGGGTATTGCTGGTCGTCGCCTTCCTTCAGGTGTTTTCCTATCCCGTGCATGACCCGGTCATGATGGATCGCGGGTTCCTCGCGGACCGCGACACTACCCGGAAAAGCTTCTTGCACGCATTTTGGATTTCTTCGCTTTGCATTGTGGCCTTTGGGTTCTTTGGCATTCAGGCGGCGCTGGATGGTGCGCCTTATGAGGGCGAATTGATCGGCACCTGGGAGCAAGCCCTGCCGGGCTGGGTCTTTTTGGCGCTGTTGGTTTCGCTGCTGGTGTCGGCGCTCTCGACGCTAGATTCAGCGCTGTCTTCGGCTGCACGGTTGGTGGTCGAGGAACTACGCCTGGCCCCCCGCAGCCTAGCCGGCGGGCGCATTGCCATGGCCATGTTCGCAGTCGCGGGTGCGGCGCTGACGCTCTGGGGTAACCAGACACTTTTCGATGCCGTCGCGGTCTCGGGCACCGCCTCGATGTTTTTGACGCCGATCCTGCTGGCCGGGCTTGTTGCTGGTCGACAGGTGGCGCTCTGGGCGTATCTTGTCAGCTTTGCCGTCGCCATGCTTGGCGCGATGGCTTACTTGTTCCGGGGGCAGGCCTTTGTGGCGCAGGTCCTCTTTGATGGGCACAAATACGAGCAGCTTTTGCAGATTTGCGTCTGTGTGCTGGTCGCGGGATGCACCGCCGTCTGGATCGGGTCGCAGCGCGCAGCGGGCAGAGTTGCGAGCGAATAGCTGACCCGCGCGAGGGCTTGAACACGGCACAAAGCGGATGAGGTGGATGGCTCCTGCTCCACCGGTATCGAACGTGCCAAAGTGCAGTTGTTATCGACTGCTGGGAAAGGAGCCACCCAATGACA